>NZ_JBWYIZ010000009.1:0-132351 GCF_056779995.1 Acinetobacter sp. ANC_7504
TGGTAGTGTGGGGTTACCCATGTGAGAGTAAGTCATCGCCAGCTCATTATTCTAAACACCTCCTTCAATAGAAGGGGGTGTTTTTTTATGTGAAAAAATTGAAATAAATAATCATATAGACGATAAATTTTATGTCTTGAACAGTTATAGCAACCTCTCTTATCCATCTGATGCTCAAATTCATAAAGTATGATTAGTTTCTATTGCTACACCTGTGTACATAGAAAAATGATCGCCTAATCAATTGGTCGTGGTTGTATTTTAATGCTTTAAATAATGAGTGATTAAAATGCATGCGAGATGCAATAGAGGCATTTACATAATAAAAAGTAAGAGTGAAAAATATATTACTTAATTACTCATGAACAGAAGTTGCTTGAGAGGTCATGATATAGTGAATTTAAAAGTTTTAAATCCGAATATATTTAAGGATACGCGATGACCAATTCAGAAAAAAAAATTGAGTGTGATTATTCTCTTTATGTTGCCTCTAAAGCATCCCAAACAGGTCAATGGCTTGAAGTAAAAGATAAATTTAGCCAAAAAACATTTGCCCGAGTAGCCTTAGCAGATGCAAATACTTTAGAAAAAGCAATCCAATCTGCAATTGATGCAGAACAGGCGATGGCAAAATTAGAACCATTTCAAAAGCAAAAGATTTTATTACATTGTGTCAAACGCTTTAGCGAAATGAGAGAGGAATTAACTGCAATTTTGATTGCAGAGGGTGGAAAGCCATTAAAAGCAGCTCAGGCTGAAGTTGAGCGTCTTATAAATACCTTTCAAATTGCTGCTGATGCTGTTACACAAATCGACGATGGGCGTTTAATGCCATTGGCTGTAACAGCTGCTGCACAGGGTTACACAGGTATGATTAAACATGTTCCGATTGGTGCTATATCATTAATTAGTCCTTTTAATTTTCCACTTAATTTAACTGCTCATAAAATTGCACCTGCAATTGCAGCAGGGTGTCCTTTCGTACTGAAACCTGCGTCACTTACACCAGTTTCTGCTCTAAAAATTGCAGAAGTGTTGGCTGAAACTGATTTACCTCAAGGTGCATTTTCAGTTTTACCTTGTCCTCGCGAACAGGCAGATATCTTGGTAACCGATGACCGATTCAAATTACTCAGTTTTACTGGATCGGATGAAGTCGGTTGGGATATGAAAGCACGTGCTGGTCGAAAAAAAGTCACCTTAGAGCTTGGTGGAAATGCTGCTGTTTTAATTGAACCTGATACTGAAATATCTGATGTGTTAATTGATCGTCTTATTGGGGGAGCTTATAACCATGCAGGTCAAGTTTGTATTAGTGTCCAAAGAATTTTAGTCCATGAAAATATTTATACGGATTTAAAGAAGAAATTAATTTCCAAAATAAAAAAAATCAAAGCGAGCGATCCGAATTCAGACTCGACCTTATGTGGCCCTATGATCAAGGAGGCAGAAGCTAAAAGGCTTAAAAAATGGGTTGATAAAGCTGTAAAGAAGGGTGCCAAAGTTTTAGTTGAAGGTCAGGTTAAAGGGGCTTTATTTGATCCAATATTGTTAGAAAATGTTGATGCGTCTTTAGAAATTTATAAAGATGAAGCTTTTGGACCCGTTGCCATTCTAGAGAAGTACAAAGATTTTGAAAAAGGCATTGCTACAATTAATCAAAGCCGATTTGGTCTACAAGCTGGCGTTTATACACAAAGTCTGAATAAAATGATGTATGCGTGGAATCATTTACATGTAGGTGGTGTCATCATTAATGATATTCCATCATTCCGTGTAGATAATATGCCTTATGGTGGCGTTAAAGATTCGGGTCTAGGTCGAGAAGGGATTCAATCAGCAATTCGAGATATGCAAGAAGAGCGTTTGCTTGTGATTAAACAAGGATAAATTATTTTTTATGTTAAAAGGAGCATAACGCTCCTTTTAAATTATTTAGTTTAGATTAACGCTGTGATTTAAAAATAAACATATTGAGTTAAAAATTAATCAATAAGAATAAAAAAATGATGAAACACGGTTTTTTCCTGAATTAATTACAGAAAAATCTGATTAAAAGCGCTATTGTTGATTCATTAAACATCCTTTATTTCATCTTTCTTTAACCAAGAATATTAAATAAGGGGTGGTTTGTAATTCGAAAAAAATGCTCAAAAGGCCGTTTCTGATTCAAACAACAAAATTTTAATGGTATGCAATTACTTGCGAGATAACATCAACAATAGCAGTAAGCGTGTACCCATTTACGGATTAGGTACTATATGACAGCTTCACGTGAAAATTGGAGCGCCAGATCAGGTTTTATTATTGCAGCTATTGGTTCTGCAGTAGGTTTAGGCAATATTTGGCGTTTTCCCTATGTCGCATATGAAAATGGTGGCGGGGCATTTTTAATCCCTTATCTGGTTGCAATTTTTGCTGCCGGTCTTCCACTTTTATTTTTAGATTATGCAGTTGGACATAAATACCGTAAGGCCCCACCTACAGCTTACAAGAAGTTGATGAATGGTGAATCATTGGGTTGGTGGCAAGTCGCTGTGACATTAATTATTGGTATTTATTATGCCAGTGTATTGTCATGGGCGGGTAGTTATATGTTCTACTCATTTGGTCAACAGTGGGGAAGTGATACAGAAAAATTCTTTTTCACCACCTATCTTCAGAATGGTGAAGGCTTAGCATTTGGATTTGTTCCGACCTTATTTATAGGTTTGGTTGTCGTTTGGGCGATCGTTATGTTCATCCTGTATGGTGGGGTGAAGAAAGGCGTGGAATTGTCGAATAAGATCTTTATGCCCTTGTTGGTGGTTTTATTCACGATTCTCGTGATTCAAGCTATTCGTTTACCAGGTGCTGTCCAAGGTTTAAATGCATTCTTTACACCAAACTGGGAAGCGATGGGCAACTATAAAGTGTGGTTAGCTGCATTTGGCCATATCTTTTTCTCGTTATCCGTTGGTTTCGGGATTATGTTGACCTACGCTTCATATTTGAAGAAAAAAACGAATTTAACTGGTTCTGGACTAGTCGTTGCTCTTGCAAATTCATCTTTTGAAATTTTAGCTGGTATTGGGGTATTTGCAGCATTAGGTTTCATGGCCTACAGTGCGGGTGCTTCAGTTGACGATGTGGTATCTGGTGGTATTGGTTTAGCTTTTATCGCTTTCCCTAAAATCATTTCAAGCATGGGGGCTGGCGGAGACTTATTTGGCTTCTTGTTCTTTGCATCTTTAACAGTTGCAGGGATTACATCCATGGTCAGTATTCTTCAAGTTCCAATCGCAGGTTTCCAAGACAAGTTAGGATGGTCTCGTAAGAAGGCTGTGACAATTATTGCAGGTGGTTCAGCAATTGTTTCAACTTTATTGTTCTCAACTCACAGCGCGATTACGTTTGTCGATATTATCGATTACTTTGCCAATAATATTGGTATTGTCGCGGGTGGCTTATTATCAATCGTATTGGTGTCATGGTTCCGTCGACCGTTGTTAAAGCAACTTCAAGAGCATGTAAATCAATATGCTAGTATTAAGCTAGGTGCTGGTTGGAACTTCATGTTGACTGTAGTTACGCCAATCTCATTGTTAGCTGCGCTATTGATGACCTTGAAGTCAATATTTACTGAAGGTTATGGCGGTTATCCAATTGAGATTCTATTGCCAATTGGTGGCGGTGTAGTTGCAATCTTTGTATTCTGTGCGGTTGTTTTTAGTCGTCTAAAAGACAATGGACCTGAGGAGAAATAAGATGAATACTTCTGCTTTAATGATGCTTATTATCTCAACAGTGCTGTTATGGGGTGGTCTTATTTTAGCCATGATTCATTTGGCAAAAAACCCAGATGAGCTTGAAGATTAAACCACTTTAGATCAATATTAAAAAAGCCATGACATGAGTCATGGCTTTTTTAATATGTCGATAAATTAGAAATAAACTATCTTAAAAAATAGCATTAAATCTTTTGAATTAAACAATAATAGAATCCATCACCATGACCTTGTTGTGGCAATAACTGACGGCCGTGGATTTGTTCAATTCCCCAATTTACATTTAATTTGATTTCTTGAGCATCTGCATGCGTGTTGAAGAAATCAATCATTTGGTGTTCATTTTCAGCTTTCAAAATCGAGCAGGTAATATAAAGCATTGACCCGCCAACTTTGAGTTGTTGCCACATATGATTCAGAATCTGTTTTTGAAGAGCAACCGTTTGTTGGATATCGGTAGATTGGCGAAGTAAACGAATATCTGGATGACGTCGTACAACTCCAATAGCAGAACACGGTGCATCGAGAATAATACAGTCAGCTTGTTCAGGTGCAGACCATACCGTAGCATCAGCAGGGAGTATTTCTACTGGAGCATAATGATTAAGTGCAAGACGCTCTAAGTTTTCACTTACGCGGCTTAAACGCTTTGTGTCGTGATCGATCGCATACAGCTTTTTAGGACGATAACACTCTAAAATATGTGCTGTTTTTCCACCTGGAGCCGCACATGCATCAATTACGATCTTATCATCAAGATTCGGCAACAAGGTCGCGCAAAGTTGAGCATGTTCATCCTGAACAGAAAAACCACCTTCTTCAAAGCCAGGGAGGTGAGGAATATGCACGGATTGATCTAAGATAATGCCTACATCGGACCATTCACATGGATGAGCATCAATCCCTTCTTCATCAAGAATATCTAAATATTCCTCACGGCTTACCTGTCGTTCATTTACACGTAGTGTCAAAGGCGCAGCCAGTTTAAGCTCAGCTGAAAGCATTTGAAGATGCTCTGGCCAATCTTTTTTCAAGCGTTTAAATAGCCAACTAGGTAAACCATGGGCTTGGTCTAATGCTTCGCCGAATTCTTCAGTTTCACGTGAAACACGACGTAGAATCGCATTCACGACGCCACTTAAAGCTTCAAAACCAAGTTGTTTGGTGGCTGTTACCGTTTCTGAGATAGCCGCATGTGCTGGAATACGCGTGCAAAGCAGTTGATATAAACCTAAATATAGGCAGCTTTCAACGGTTTCGTTGTTGAGCGGTTTAGTCAGAAGAGGGAGAGTAATTGCTTTAAGTGCATGCCATTGGCGTAAAGTGCCTAAAGTCAATTCATGAAATAAGGCCCGATCACGCTCACCAACCAATGAAAGATGTTGGGAAAGAACAGAGGTGAGGGATTGCCCATTCTGAACGGCCAGTAATGTTTTAATCACATGTCCGCGTAAATTTAAATGAGAAGATTGTTGGCTCATGCGAAGATCTGTCCTGGCTGCAATTTTTGACTTTGTAGAATTTGTGCAGCATTGAGCGCTTTACCGCCTGGCCACTGAAGTTGAGTGAGGCAAATCACTTGATGATCACCACACACAACGTGAACACCATCCTGATCGACACCGATGATTTCACCGACTTGTTGAGTTGATGGAGTGAGTGAAGAAAGTTTCGAATTCCAAATACGTAAATTGTTGGTTTCATCAATAGGAGTGAAAGCTACGGGCCAAGGATTGAAAGCACGGATATTTCGATCAATCGTCACAGCATCATTTGCCCAGTTAATTTGAGCTTCAGCCTTCGACAGTTTATGTGCATACACTGTAAGTGATTCATCTTGAACTTCACGTGTATCTAAATAATGCTTTAAAGTGTCTTCACTTTCTAAAACAGCGAGAGTGGCTTCAGCCCCTTGTTGAGCCAGTTTATCATGTAAGGTTGCGGAAGTATCTTCAGCCGTAATAGGACAGATCGTTTTAAACATCATGTCACCAGTGTCTAGACCAGCTGCCATTTTCATGATCGTAATACCTGTTTCAGTATCACCTGTCGCGATAGCACGTTGAATAGGGGCTGCACCTCGCCAGCGAGGCAATAAGGAACCATGAATATTCAAGCAGCCGTATTTAGGTGTATCTAAAACGACTTGAGGCAAGATTAAACCGTATGCTGCGACCACCATCACATCAGCATTGAAAGACTTGAGTTCAGCTTGAGCAGCCAAACCTTCCTCAGTCGACGATTTAAAATGTAAAGGTTGGTAAACAGGAATATTGTGCTCAAGCGCCAATTGCTTTACCGCTGACGCTGTTAGTTTTTGTCCACGTCCTGCTTTACGGTCTGGCTGCGTATACACAGCAACAATTTCATGAGAAGTCTTTAGCAAAGCTGCTAATGCACTCGCTGCAAATTCAGGGGTTCCCGCAAAGATGATTTTCACTCAGACACTTCCAAAACAATATAAAGAACATTATATGCCAAAAGCGATTTTCGCCCAAATAAGGTCGTAATTTGAAACGTTTTCATGTGCATTTTGTGCTTAAGGTGTGATTAATAAAATTTATGTATTTTTAAAAAAAGATTTATGAAAGTTTTGTATTACGATTTCAGATAAGGGTTTATAGTAGATCACATCTCTTACATCGATTTAGATCGTTGAGGGCAAATCAGACCTATACGAACAATTGCAAGCAATGGTTAACTGTTAATCAGAAAGCTGTCATAATAGAAGTAAGGTTCAACTGATTTAGCCTTATATTTCAGTATCATTTAGCCAGATTGAATACATATTCATCGAGCTCAGCTTAAGTTGGAAATAAAAATGCCTGACTATCGTTCGAAAACATCAACACACGGAAGAAATATGGCGGGTGCACGTGGCTTATGGCGTGCAACTGGAATGAAAGACGAAGATTTTGGCAAACCAATTATTGCAGTAGTCAACTCATTCACACAATTCGTACCGGGTCATGTGCATCTTAAAGACTTAGGTCAGCTTGTTGCACGTCAGATTGAACAAGCGGGTGGTGTAGCTAAAGAATTTAATACAATCGCAGTAGACGACGGTATTGCAATGGGTCACGACGGAATGTTGTATTCATTACCATCGCGTGACTTGATTGCTGACTCAGTTGAATACATGGTCAATGCACACTGTGCAGATGCAATGGTTTGTATCTCGAACTGCGACAAAATCACACCGGGAATGTTGATGGCGGCAATGCGCTTAAACATTCCTGTGGTGTTTGTTTCAGGCGGTCCAATGGAAGCTGGTAAAGTCCAAATTCGTGGTGGTGAACAAGCAATTGACCTTGTGGATGCCATGATTGTTGCTGCAGATGACAACTACACAGATGAAGAAGTAAAAGCATACGAACGTTCTGCATGCCCGACTTGCGGTTCATGTTCAGGGATGTTTACTGCAAACTCAATGAACTGTTTGACAGAAGCATTAGGTTTATCATTACCGGGTAATGGTTCAACACTTGCAACGCATGCCAACCGTAAAAAACTATTTGAGCGTGCGGGTCAGTTGATTGTTGAAATCACAAAACGCCATTACGAACAAAATGATTACAGCGTATTACCACGCAACATTGCCCCTAAAGCTGCTTATGAAAATGCCATGACTTTAGATATCGCGATGGGTGGTTCTACCAATACAGTACTTCACTTATTAGCGGCTGCGCATGAAGCAGAAGTTGATTTTACAATGGATGATATCGATCGTTTATCACGTAAAGTGCCTGTACTGTGTAAAGTTGCACCTGCGGTTAAAAATGTTCACATGGAAGATGTCCACCGTGCAGGCGGTATCATGTCGATCCTTGGCGAACTAGACCGTGCAGGTTTGTTAGATACTTCTGTACCAACCGTACACGAAAAAACATTAAAAGACGCTTTAGATAAGTGGGACATTATTCGTACTGAAAATGAAGAGGTATATAACTTCTATAAATCAGCACCGGGCGGTGTACCAACACAAACAGCATTCTCACAAGACCGTTACTACACACGTCTTGATGGCGACCGTGAAAATGGCGTGATTCGTAATGCAGAACATGCTTTCTCTAAAGACGGCGGTTTAGCAGTCCTTTACGGTAACATCGCACTTGATGGTTGTATCGTAAAAACGGCTGGTGTAGATGACTCGATTCTGAAATTCAACGGTACAGCACGCGTATTTGAAAGCCAAGATGATGCAGTAGAAGCAATCTTAGGCGGCAAAATCGTAGCAGGTGACGTGGTTCTGATTCGTTACGAAGGTCCACAAGGTGGTCCGGGTATGCAAGAAATGCTGTATCCAACAAGCTACTTAAAATCAAAAGGCTTAGGTAAAGACTGTGCGCTTGTGACTGATGGTCGTTTCTCGGGTGGTTCATCAGGTCTTTCAATTGGTCACGTGTCTCCAGAAGCGGCTGAAGGCGGTGCAATTGCTTTAGTTGAAGATGGCGACCGTATCGAAATTGATATTCCAAACCGTACGATTCACTTAGCAGTTGCTGATGATGTATTGGCTGCGCGCCGTGAAGTACAAGAAGCTAAAGGTTGGAAGCCTGCGAAAGAGCGTCCACGTAAAGTATCTAAAGCACTGAAAGCGTATGCAATGCATGCAACAAGTGCTGCAAAAGGTGCGGTACGTGATATCTAATCTGCTTATAAACTAGATCAATCATGATTAAAAAAGCATCCTTTGGGATGCTTTTTTAATCACGAAAAGTTTGAATTTCATCTGAAAGCGTCAATTACATTAATGACAATATTTGATAGAAAGGTCATAAATATTGATCAATTCTCTTTGTCTTGATATAAGTTTTGCTCGCGTTCAAACTTTTTTAGTTTTAAAAAAAGCGATGAATTCGATACTTTGAGCACATAATTTACCAGTAAAATCATCTGAGGCACATCTCATGTCATTGTTACGCCGTTGGTTTGATCCGCTACGATCGAGTTGGTTTTATCAGAAACCAAATCGTCAAGAGGTCTTGTCAACTGAGCAGGGTTTAACGATCTATCTTCGTTTAGATGATGTGTATAGTTATCTTGCAGTCCAGCAATTGGCACAATTAAATGACATTTTAAAAGATGAAATTAAGCCGTTAAAAATTGTTATCTCAGATACTGCTGCTGAAGCTCCAAATGATATGAGTCCTGAAGAGTGGCAAGATTACAGTCTACGTGATGCCCAAATTTTAGCGTACCAGCATCGTTTCGGATTCGATAATGAAAAGCCTGAAATACCAAGTGCTGAAGCGATTCAACAGGCAGAAACAATTTTACGAAATACCCCATTAACAGGTGAAAATTTTCTCTATTTATTGGAAGATGTCTTCCATATGTTGTGGCAACAGCAGTATGGAAAATTACGTACTTTGTATGTCATGGCTAGTCGACATCGAAAAGAACAACAAATCGCTGAGCGAACTTTTGATCACACGCCAGTTTTAGCAAGCTTTTTTGAGCTCGGTAATCGTCGGTATCATGCGGTAGATGATTTATTAAGATTGACCCGCCGTTTAAAACAACAAAGACTCTTGACCGGTAATCCTATTTTTCTCATCAATCATATTGAGTGGCGGGAACACCTAATGAATGATGCTGAAGAATTATCTGAGATTCAGGCGATGAATCCTGAGTTGGACCTCTATATTGCATTAGAAGATCCGATCTCTTGGTTATTATTAGCTTATATTAAAGAGGAACTTGCCGATTATTACGATATCCAACTTACCGTTTATCCATTGCAATATCAGGGACGAGATTTATTTGATTGGAGTTTGGCAACTCGTTTATCTAAACGAACAGAAGTAAAATTTACGCCGTTTTGCCGACCGACTCAGCAGGCGACATATGAAATAGCACGATTGTTTTACAGTGTGCCTGAGGATCAACGTCTTGATGCAATGTATGAAATCTTGCAGGCTGTATGGAGTAAAGGTAAAGATCTATCGTATCGACCTCATATTCAAGCCTTAAAACAGAACTTGAATATCACAACGCTCACTGAAGAGTCGATCAGTCAAAAGCTGGAAGAAAATCAATTACTCTGTGAGATGAAATCACAACCTGATTTACCAGTGCTTGAGCTTCGTATCGATGGAAAGAGTTATGTGTTTAATAGCTTATATCGTGTATGGATGATTGAAAGTATTTTCAGTAATGTGTTAGAACAAAAGTACAAAAGTGAAAATGAATCTGAACACAGGGATACCGAATCAATTGAAAATCAATAAAGAAAAATGCGACACCCTTCAGCAAGCTCGAGCACAAATAGATTCAATTGATCAAGCCATAACAGAATTAATTGGTTTACGCCAATATTATGTAGATCAGGCAGTTCGTTTTAAAAGAACTATACAAGATGTACAGTCACCTGAACGTGTTGAAATAGTGATTGAAAAAATACGTGAATTGGCTACAAAGAATGGTGTGGATCCATTACTCATGGAAAAAATATATCGAGAGATGATTCAACACTTTATTCAAAGAGAGTTAAAAGAAATACGACCATAATAGTCGGAATTCTTAATAAGAATGAGGAACTTAGTTTCCTCTTTTATTCATTGAAATTTACAAAATATATAGCCGATTTGTGAACTGGTTCAACAAAGCTTAGTGTTACAAAAAATAATATTAAGTTAACATTTGGATACATCACTTTTTAGACTGACGGTCGAAGGCGCTATGGATACCCAGTTACAATTAGAAAAAATAGTCAAGGATCTTGAAAACTATAAAGTAGCCATTGATGCACATTCAATTGTAGCCATAACAGATGCACGTGGCGTCATTACTCATGTCAATGAGAAGTTTTGTAATATCTCACAGTATTCTTATGAAGAACTGGTCGGATCAACACATAAAATTATTAATTCAGGCTATCACCCGAGAAGTTTTTTTAAATATATGTGGAAAGCCATTTCGAGTGGAGAAATTTGGAAAGGCGAAATTTGTAACCGAGCTAAAAATGGTTCTTTATATTGGGTTGAAACCACGATTGTGCCGCTTAAAGATAATAATGGCGTTTTACAAAACTATATCTCCATTCGAACTGATATCACACAGCTAAAAAATTCCGAAGACCATGCACGTTATATGGCATTACATGATGAATTAACGGGATTGCCTAACCGCCGTTTTATGCAAGAACGCATGTTGGCGGTGATTGAATCATGTAAACAAAATGGTACACATAGTGCACTCATGATGTTGGATTTGGATAACTTCAAAAATATTAATGACACGTTAGGACACGATCGTGGAGATGACCTACTCAAAATGGTCTCGGTGCGTCTTATGGAGTGTGTGGCACAGCAGAATGCAATTGTCCGTCTTGGTGGAGACGAGTTTTTAATTATTCTTTCAGATTTAGATCCAGATGAAACGATTGCTAATCAAGCAGTGATGCAAATCGCTGATAAAGTTCGTGCTGCATTAAATGAGCCTTTCGTATTAAAGGATAATAAAATCCATACTAGCTCTAGTATCGGAATTTTTATTTTCCGTAATTCAAAATTGCCAAAAAATGAGTTGCTTAAGTACGCCGACATGGCGCTGTATCAAGCTAAAGAAAATGGTAAAAACTGCATATGTGTTTTTGATCCTGAAATGGAACAAAGTGTTATTGCTAAAGCTGCTTTATTAAATGATTTAAGATTAGCTTTATTGCGAGATGAGTTCCAACTTTATTATCAGATTTTAGTAAATCGCGAAGAGGAAGTGATCGGGTATGAGGCTTTGCTACGTTGGAGTCATCCTGAACACGGTTTAATTTTACCAGGTCGATTTATTGAAGAAGTGGAGAAAACTGATCTCATACATGATGTTGGTAATCGTGTATTAGTATTAGCATGCCAACAGTTAAAAGATTGGAGCCAATACCCAGAATCTTCAAACTGGACGATTTCAGTCAATATTAGTGTCGAACAATTCCGTAAGACTGACTTTGATAAAAATGTGCTTCGGATTATTGATGAAGCAGGAATTGATCCAACATTATTACGTTTAGAACTCACTGAAAGCATGTTCTATACCGATATGCATAACTCAATTGAGAAAATGAAAAAGCTCATCGAGCGTGGATTAAGATTCTCTATGGATGATTTTGGAACAGGATATTCTTCATTGAATTACCTCAAAATGCTTCCACTGGATCAACTCAAAATTGATCGTTCATTTGTAGAAAATATTGTCGGTAATCCACGTGATATTGCTATTGTGAAAACGATTATTGATTTAGCACAAATTCTTGATCTGAATGTGGTGGCAGAGGGTGTAGAAACTGAAGAGCAGTTCCAAGTTCTAAAAGAAAATGGTTGTAATACGTTTCAAGGCTATTATTTTGGTCGACCTAGACCCATTGAAAAAAAATCTTAAAATACTTAATTAGAATAAAAAATTAAAAAAGAGAGCATTAAGCTCTCTTTTTTTATATGCGATAGATTTTTAGTTAGACTTTCCACCTAAGCTAAAGAACCAATTCAGGAATAATGCAGCAAAGGTAGCCGTTCCAATACCACCTAAATTGAAGCTACCAAATTGAAGCGCAAAGTCACCAGTACCTAAGATCAGCGTGATCGCAGCAATCATGAGGTTTTTATTTTTAGAGAAATCGACACGATGTTCGATCCAAATTTTAGCACCAGCGATGGTAATTAAACCAAACACCACAATTGATGCACCTGCAAGAATCGCAGTTGGAATGGTTTGAATAATTGCACCAAATTTTGGTGATAAGCCAAGGAAAATTGCGAATACACCTGCGATGGCAAAAATAATCGTGGAATAGACACGTGTCACAGCCATCACGCCAATATTTTCCCCATAAGTGGTCATGCCTGGAGCACCTACACCACCGGCTAATGATGTTGCAACACCATCGGCTACAAACGCTTTACCAATATGTGGGTCTAGATTTTCACCAGTCATGGCAGAGACTGCTTTGATGTGACCTAAGTTTTCAGCCACTAAAATTAAAGCTACAGGAGCAATGATGAGCATCGCGTTCGTACTGAACTCAGGAGCATGAAAGTTAGGCAGACCAAACCATGCAGCTTGTGTAATCGGCGTGAAGTTAATTGGAGTACCGTAACCCATGATATTCGTAATAAAAAAGTATACGATATAAGACAGCACCAAACCCACAAGTAAAAGTAGGCGTTGTAGCATCCCTTTGGTGAATACTGCAATTGAAGCCATACACATGACAGTAATCAATGCCATCCACATATTAAATGGATTACCCGCGACACTTTTTACCGTTACCGGTGCAAGATGCAGACCGATGATCATGACCACAGAACCTGTTACGACAGGAGGCATGAGCTTTTCAATCCATCGAGTACCTGTTGCCATCACCAGAAAACCAATTAAGGCATAAAGTACACCACAGGTAATAATTCCCCCAGCAGCTAATGCAATATTGGCATTTGCTCCAGCACCGGCATATCCCGTTGCCGCGATGACTACACCAATAAAAGCAAAGCTTGAGCCTAAATAACTGGGCACTCGACCGCCAGTGATGAGGAAAAATAACAGGGTACAAATACCTGACATTAATATGGCAAGATTAGGATCAAAACCCATTAATAATGGTGCTAAAACTGTCGCACCAAACATGGCAAAAGCATGTTGAATGCCAAGAACTACACTTTGCGCAGGAGGTAAATATTCGGTCGTGCCAACAGGACGCGTATCAATATCATCCGTGAAGGGACGCCATTTAGGAAACCAACTGGTCATAAAGTGAGCACTCAATAGTTAAATTGTGCACATCATACGCCTGTTTTACGAGAAATCATCTGTTTCTTGAAAAATTATTAAAACTAATAGTCTGACTTTTATTGAATTTTTACCCATTGGTAAAAAAAATATGTTTTAAAAATAAAGTAAAATCAGCCTATTGCAATTCAGCTATATCAAAAAAATCTATATCCATATTGAGTAAAAAATTTATAGGTGCTTTGTTGTCATTACTGAAAATTAGAATAAAGTCTCTAAATTGCTCAAGCCCATCAAGCCCATAAAGGTACTTGAGCATAGACAGTCGTGAAATCAACCCGTATTACGTAATCCAGCAGCAATACCTGCGATACTTACCATTAATGCATGGTCAACCTCAGTTTGTTCGACAGTTCGTTCAGCTAAATATTCGCGACGTCTTTTCATGAGTTCTGCTTGTAACAGGTGTAATGGAAGAAGATAGGGTTTACGAATCTTCATGGCTTGATCAAGAACTTCATTAGAACTGAGTAATTTAGATTCACCTTTCATTGCCAATAAAGTTTGTACTGCGTCATGTAAGCGTTGGCGTAGTTCCGCACCCAATACTTTAAGATTTTCATCTTGGGTGAGATGAGATTCATAATACAATGCGACATTGCTATCTGATTTAGATAGCACCATCTCCAACATATCAATTAAAGTTTGGAAATAAGGCCATTGTTCTAACATTTCATCTAGCTCAGCTTTGTGACCTTCTGAAATGACTTGATTGATGGCTGCACCAGTACCTAACCATGCTGGAAGCATTAATCGAATTTGAGTCCATGCAAATACCCATGGAATTGCACGTAAGGATTCAATACCACCGCTGATTTTTCGTTTCGCTGGTCTTGAACCCAAAGGTAGCATCTGTAATTCAAGCTCTGGCGTCACGGTTCTTAAGTATTGGACAAAATGAGGGTTTTCGCGGACTGTTTGACGGTAAACATTCACAGAGAGTTCCGTCATCTTGTGCATCAACTCGCGCCATGCTGCCTTGGGTTCTGGTGGTGGGAGTAAAGTCGCTTCTAAGGTAGCTGCGGTATAAATTTCTAAATTTTGCAGTGCGATTTCTTCTAATCCAAATTTGAATCGGATCATTTCGCCTTGTTCGGTCACACGGATTGCACCTGAGATTGAGCCAGGTGGTTGTGAAAATAGTGCTTGTTGGGTTGGAGCACCACCACGACTAATTGAGCCACCACGACCATGGAACAAAGTGAGTTGTATACCATGTTGTTTGGCAATAGCTGTTAACTCTTCTTGTGCACGGTACTGAGCCCAATTCGCAGACATGAAACCTGCATCTTTTGCTGAGTCAGAGTAACCAATCATGACCTCGTGCTTGTTTTGAATATGTTGTTTGTACCAATGCATACTGAATAAAGTATTCATGGTCGAAGCTGCGCCATCTAAATCTTTTAACGTTTCAAATAATGGAACTACACGCAGAGGTTGCTTAATACCTGCTTCTTTTTGGAGTAATAGAACCGCCAAAACGTCACTTGGATATTCCGCCATTGAAATAATATAAGCACCTAGACTCTCAGCAGGTTGTTCTGCCAAAGTTCGCATGGTAGCGAATACTTCTTGAACATCAGGATGCTCAATAAGACTTTGAGCAGATTCATTAAGATGTTTAGGAAGTAAAGGGCGTTTGCTTTGCAGTTCTTGTAATAAGAAGTTTTGACGGGCTTGTTCAGTCCATGTCTCAAAATTGCCAAGTCCAAGATACTCAGTAATCGCTGAAATTGCTTGACGATGACGACCTGACTCTTGGCGAATATCTAGTTTTAATAACTCAATACCGAAACAATTCACGCGATAAATAAAATCGAGTAACTTTCCTTGAGCAATACCGGAAAGGTTTGAATCGACTAATGAGCGATAACATAACAATAATGGCTGCAACAACTCATCTTTGTGATGAATAATCTGGCTACGATCCACATCAGAATGTTGACCTTGTAATTTTGCAGTGAGCCATTCTCTTGTAATTTTTAAGCGTTCACGTGTTGTTCTTAAATATTCACGATAAGGCTCTGGATGAGGCTGACCTAAGGCAGTCTTTAGTTCATCACTGCACGCCTGAACAGAAAGCTCCCAACGTAAATCTTCAATATCTCGGAGGTAGAGATCCGCGGCTTTCCATCGAGATAACCATAAAACTTCTTGAGTCACTTTGTGTGTGACATTTGGGTTTCCATCTCGGTCACCACCCATCCAAGATGCAAACCGCACAGGTGCAATATCTAAAGGTAAAGCTTGAGAACAATGCTCTTGAACCAATTGATTCAATTCACGGACAAACTTAGGAATAGCGTTCCATAAAGTTTGCTCAATGGTAGTAAAACCCCATTTTGCTTCATCAATTGGGGTTGGACGATGTTGGCGAATTTCATCGGTTTGCCATGCTGAACAAACCAATTGTTTTAATTCAGAAAGAACTTGAGCGCGCTGTTTGGGGGTCAGCTTTTGCTGATCAAACTTAGATAAACACTCGTTGATCCCATCATATTTTTGGATCAAGGTGCGACGACTAACTTCCGTAGGATGTGCGGTGAGTACAAGCTCAATATTTAGCTCACAAATTTGTTGATAAAGGGTTTCCGCTGAAATCAGCTGTTGTTGAAATTTTTCAAAAAGGGGAATAAGGACATTTGCTGCAGCACCGTTTTCATCAAACTCATTTTGGCGACGGCTACGTACCACATGATATTGTTCTGCAATATTGGCAAAGTTCAGAAAATGTGAAAAAGCGCGTGTCAGTGGAAGAATCTCATCATCTTTTAAACTTAAAAATAAACTTTCTAATTGTTTTTCAGCTTCACTATCACCATCACGTGCACCTTTCGCGAGTGCACGAATTTGTTCAACTTGATTAAACAAATCTTGTCCAGCTTGTTCTTTTAAAGTCTCTCCTAAAAGATTACCGAGTAAGCGTACGTCTTCACGTAATGGAGCATCAATTTGTTGAATCATTTTTTTCTCCTTTTCTTGTTCTTTTGACTATACCGCTTATTCATGACATGCCAAGCGATTGCAAAATAATTTAAAGAAAATTAGGTGAAAAATACGCCATTTAAGAATGGAGAGAGCTATTTTTTGTATTTCAGCATAAATAATTCGATGGCTTGATGAATAATTTCATCACATTCTGCTTCACTGGGAACCTGACGAACACCTAACAATACTTCATGATGTCGATGCCCTAAGAGTAAAGAAAGGAGCAAATGTGTTTGCTTTTCAGCATCATCTTTCTGGATAAATCCGTGCTCAATCGCTTGAGCAAAAAAATCAGTCCAAACCACAAATAACCGCTTATGAGATGCATTATAAAAAGGTTCAGCCAAAGGATTTTGCTCTGCTGCCAATTCTAATAATAAATGCTCAAGCTTAATGGCTTCAGGAAGATTGACAATTTGCAGCGCTAAACTACATACCTGATAGAAGTCTTCTAAAAAATTGGATTCAGGGTGTAATTGGATTCGCCGAGCATTGATTGATTCTTCGCACGTTTCTGCAATTGCGTAGGTAAATAACGATTCTTTATCTTGAAAATGGTTATACACCGTCAGTTTAGTCACGCCAGCTTCTTTGGCAATTTGATTCATGCTTGAACCATGAAAGCCCTGTTTTAGAAACAAACGTTTAGCTGCCTCTAATATTTGTTTCTTTTTAACTAAATCCTTAGGACGTCCAATATTCATTTGCACAAAAAAATCCAAAAAAAACAGTTTAGGTCATACCTTGAAAAATGATTTTTAATTACTGTACCATGCGGTATATTAATTAAAAAATAATCAAATTAATATCCCTAATTTGATTTGCCTAAAAATTGACATAAGAGCAGTGCACATGAGTCCTCAAAAATTTGCCACATACAGTCTAATGCTCATTTGTAGCGTGATACTCACCGCGTGTAGTAAGGATAAACCCACAGAGGAACAAATTCCATTTGTGATGGTTGCCCAGCCGAATACTTCCCAAGATGAACTGAAAAGTTATGCAGGAGAAGTTCAGGCGAGACAGCAAACGGCATTGGCTTTCCGTGTTGGAGGACAAATTACTGAACGCTATGTTGATGTTGGGGATCGAGTCAAAGTCGGGCAAGTCTTAGCAAAATTAGATGTGAAAGATGCTCAACTGCAGTTAAATGCTTCAAAAGCTCAGTTAGAAAGCGCGCAATCTGCAGCCAAAATTGCCGAAGAAGAATACAAACGCTTTAAGCAGTTATTACCTATTAATGCGGTGAGTCGTTCGCAATATGATGCCGTAGAAAATCAATATAAATCGGCTATGTCCAATTTAAAACAAGCACAATCAAATTATGCAGTGAGTAGTAATCAGACTGGATATAACCAACTCATTGCCAATAAAAATGGCGTCATCACTGAGCGTAGTATTGAAGTTGGTCAAGTGATCGCAGCAGGGCAGGCAGCATATCAACTGGCGATAGATGGTGATCGTGAAGTGGTGATTGGTGTGCCAGAACAAGCAGTATCAGAAATTAAAACAGGTCAAAAAGCTTGGGTTACGCTATGGTCAAAACCAGAGGAGCGTTTCGCCGCATATGTGCGTGAAATTTCACCTGCTGCCGACCAATCTAGAACATTTAGTGTCAAAGTTGCTTTGACTGAAGGGCGTTCAGCAATTCAACTTGGACAAAGTGCGCGAGTATTTTTTTCAAATACCAGTTCAAATGTGATTAATGTTCCTTTGACCAGTGTATCTGCAACAGAAGATCAGCCTTATGTTTGGGTTGTGAATCCAGATCACAGTATCCGTAAGGTGAATGTTCAAATAGGTGCTTATGGTCGTGATACGGTACCTGTGACTCAAGGTTTAAAAGCTTCTGATTGGGTCGTGGTTGGCGGTGTACACTTACTGCGAGATAAACAAAAAATTAATCCGATTGACCGTCAAAACCGTGCAGTGAATGTGAAAGCAGGACAAGTTGGAGCGAAAATATGAACTTTAACTTGTCAGAATGGGCGTTAAAAAATAAGGGACTGATCCTTTATTTCATGATTTTGATGGGAATATTGGGTGTTTATTCCTACTCAAAACTATCACAAAGTGAAGACCCTCCATTTAGTTTCAAAGTAATGGTCGTTCAAACCTATTGGCCAGGTGCGACAGCGGAAGAAGTTTCATTACAAGTAACTGATCGCATTGAAAAAGAATTAATGAGTACGGGGCTCTATGATCGTATTGCAGCCTATTCTCGTCCTGGTGAATCAATGGTGACCTTTGTTGCCAAAGACTCGCTGCGTTCTCATGAATTACCGAATGTTTGGTATCAGGTTAGAAAAAAAATTGGAGATATCAAACACCAACTTCCTAGCGGTGTTCAAGGTCCATTCTTTAACGATGAATTTGGTGACACCTTTGGGAATATTTATGTCTTAACGGGTGATGATTTTGATTATGCTGTGATGAAGGAATATGCCGATCGCTTACAGCTGCAACTACAACGTGTGCAAGATGTCGGGAAAGTTGATTTAGTCGGCTTGCAAGATCAAAAAATTTGGATAGAAATTTCAAATACGAAAACCGCTCAATTGGGTATTCCAGTTTCTGCAATTCAAGAAGCACTACAAAAACAAAATACCATGGCGAGCGCAGGTTTCTTTGAAACAAGCTCAGATCGTATTCAAGTGCGTGTTAGCGGACAATTGAAATCAGTTGAAGATCTCAAGAACATGCCATTACTGGTTGGTGATAAGACCATTCAATTGGGTGATGTGGCTGAAGTTTACCGTGGCTTTAGTGAGCCAGCTCAACCACGTATGCGCTTTATGGGCAAAAATGGTATTGGTATTGCGGTGTCTATGCGTAAGGGTGGTGACATCATTGCGCTAGGGAAAAATCTAGAAAAGACCTTTAATGATCTACAACAAACTTTACCTTTAGGGATGGAACTTAAAAAAGTTTCAGATCAGCCTGTAGCGGTGCAACGCAGTATTCACGAATTTATCAAAGTGCTCGCAGAGGCCGTGATTATTGTCTTATTGGTCAGCTTCTTCTCTTTAGGTTTCCGTACAGGATTAGTGGTCGCTTTCTCTATTCCCTTGGTCTTGGCAATGACGTTCGCAGGCATGAATTTCTTTGATGTTGGACTGCACAAGATTTCTTTAGGCGCGTTAATTTTAGCACTTGGACTTTTGGTTGATGACGCCATCATTGCAGTTGAAATGATGGCCATTAAAATGGAACAAGGATATAGCAGATTAAAAGCCGCAGGTTTTGCTTGGAAGTCGACCGCATTTCCAATGTTAACGGGGACGCTGATCACTGCAGCTGGATTCTTGCCGATTGCCACTGCTGCGTCGAGCACAGGTGAATATACTCGCTCAATCTTCCAAGTTGTAACCATTGCTTTAGTGGTGTCATGGTTTGCAGCGGTACTGTTTGTTCCTTATTTAGGTGACAAATTACTGCCTGATTTTAATCAAATGAATCAGAAAGCTCCGTGGTATCAACGCTTATGGGCAAGATTACGTCAACAACCAGAGCCACAACCCGTCGTTCAACACCATGGTGAGCATCACGATCCATATCAAACTAAGATGTATCAAAAATTTAGATCTTGGGTTGAGTTATGTATTACTTATCGTAAAACCGTCATTGCTGCGACGGTTGCGATATTTGTCTTGTCAATTTTGATGTTTAAATTTGTTCCACAACAATTTTTCCCACCATCAAACCGTGCTGAAATATTAGTGGATCTAAAACTAGAGGAAGGTGCTTCTCTAACAGCGACAGAAAATGCGGTTAAAAAAGTAGAAAAATTCTTGTCGACTCAAAAAGGGATCGATAATTACGTCGCTTATGTTGGTACAGGTTCTCCACGTTTCTATTTACCACTTGATCAACAATTGCCTCAGGCGAGTTTTGCACAATTTGTGGTTTTGGCTTCCTCATTAGATGAGCGAGATGAGATTAGAAAGAATCTGAGTGAAGAAATTACTAAGTTATTGCCTGAAGTACGGACACGTGTATCGCTATTGGAAAATGGGCCACCAGTCGGTTATCCAATTCAATACCGTGTTTCTGGTGAAGATTTAAATACTGTTCGCCAACGAGCACAATTAGTGTCACAAGCAATCAGTGAAAATCCAAATACCGCCAATGTTCATTTAGATTGGGGTGAGCCGAGTAAAATTATTTCACTTGAAATTGATCAAGATCGTGCGCGTCAGTTAGGCGTATCTAGCTTAGATTTGGCGAATTTCTTAAATAGTTCAATAACAGGCGCTGCGATTAATCAGTATCGTGAGAAACGGGAGTTAATTGATATTCGTTTACGTGGCGATCAAGCGGAACGTGTTGATGTAGCATCGTTACAAAGTCTCGCTGTACCAACGAGTCAAGGTACAACAGTTCCATTGGCACAGATTGCGAATATCCAATATAAGTTTGAAGATGGTCTGATTTGGCATCGTAACCGTTTGCCGACGATTACTGTACGCGCAGATATTCGGACTAAACTCCAACCAGCTACTGTGGTTGGTGAATTAACTGAATCTATTGAGAAAATTCGTGCCGAACTTCCAAGTGGTTATCTGGTAGAAGTGGGAGGCACTGTGGAGGAATCTGCACGTGGGCAAACTTCAGTAAATGCTGGCATGCCGTTATTTTTGGCTGTGGTCTTTACCTTGCTCATGATTCAGCTCAAGAGTATTTCACGTTCGTTTATTGTTTTCTTGACCGCGCCTTTGGGTTTAATTGGCGTGGTATTGTTCCTGTTAATATTCAATAAGCCTTTCGGGTTTGTGGCGATGCTAGGTACCATTGCTTTATCTGGAATGATTATGCGTAATTCGCTTATCTTGATTGATCAGATTGAGCAAGATATCAAAGCGGGTCATTCTCAATGGGAAGCGATTTTAGAAGCGACAGTACGCCGTGCCCGTCCAATTATTTTGACTGCATTGGCTGCTGTGTTGGCGATGATTCCGCTTTCACGCAGTATCTTCTTTGGTCCAATGGCAGTAGCAATTATGGGTGGACTCATTATCGCAACATTATTAACGCTGTTCTTCTTGCCAGCACTCTATGCGGCATGGTTTAAAGTAAAAAAAGAGTCAAAAACCGCGTAGTTTTATGTGAATACTAGGTGCGAAGCATTGAAAAATTCAATATAGTAGTCCCTAGTTTTTAACACAAAATAACACAGTGGGCTGAGTACATAAAAAAACTGAATGTGCACTCGGTTGAGGTATAAAAAAGCATCCATGGGGCGAGACAATTTAACAAGACATCGTCGATTAATTACGATGTCTTATGTATTCATGTTTCTTGCATTGTTCACTGGTATCAGTGCTGCAATCGCCTATTTTTTAGCGCAAAAAGTGGCTCAAGCGCAAGACGCTGAAGTCTGGATCCATGCTCAAGCATTATGGATTGCACGAAATGTTGTGCTATTCATGATGATGGCCGCATTTGCTGCTCTTTGGTTTATTCCTGCCTGCTTTATCTATTGGGATAGTGTGTTATGGGTGAAAGGGTGTACGGTGATTGGTGTCATTTTTACCACAATTGCATGGCTATTTCTCCTAAATGCATGGCTTAAAGGCTTAGTTAAATATCTCCAGAAAAAAGCCGCTTTTTAAAATAATGATTTAATTTACTTGTAATCTCGGAATATGACCCCAACATATTCCGCAGAGAAGTCATATCAAATTTTTTTGTGGAGCATCGCCAGACATGGCTAAACGTGATTATTATGAGGTTTTAGGGGTTTCTAAAACAGCTAGTGATGATGAAATTAAAAAAGCCTACCGTAAGTTGGCGATGAAATATCATCCAGACCGTAACCCTGATAATGCTGAAGCAGAAGAAAAATTCAAAGAAGCTGCTGAAGCGTATGAAGTTTTATCTGATAGTGAAAAACGCAGCATGTATGACCGCATGGGACATAATGCGTTTGAAGGCGGCTTCGGTGGCGGCGGCGGTGGTTTCGGTGGCGGTTTTAGCGCTGAAGACATTTTTAGTCAGTTTGGTGACATTTTCGGTGGCGCGTTTGGTGGCGGCGGTCGCCAACAGCGTCAAAGACGTGGTTCAGACTTACGTTATGTGCTTGAGCTCAGCTTAGAAGAAGCTGTACGTGGCGTAAAGAAAACAATTACTTTTACTGCGCCAGCACCATGTGAAGTGTGTGATGGTAAAGGTTCTAAAAACCCGAATGATGTTGAAACCTGTAAAACTTGTCACGGGGCTGGCCAAGTCCGTATGCAACAAGGTTTCTTCTCAGTTCAGCAAACGTGTAGCACTTGTCGCGGACAAGGTAAGATTATTAAAAATCCTTGTGGCACTTGTCATGGTTCAGGTGTTAAAGATCGTCAACAGACACTTGAAGTTACCATTCCTGCAGGCGTAGATAATGGCGATCGCATTCGTTTAACTGGAAAAGGTGAAGCGATTCGTGATGGTCAATCAGGTGATCTATACGTAGAAGTTAATGTTCGTGAACATGAAATCTTCCAACGTGATGGCGCGGACTTGTATATGGATGTGCCGATTAGTATCGCTGATGCTGCATTGGGTAAAGAAATTGAGATTCCAACCCTTGATGGTCGTGTGAACTTGAAAGTACCTGAGGGAACACAAACAGGTAAAATGTTCCGTCTACGTGGCAAGGGTGTAAAACCAGTACGCACAAGTATGCAAGGTGATTTACTTTGCCGTATCGTGATTGAAACACCAGTCAACTTAACTGCACGTCAACGTGAACTTTTAAAAGAGTTACAAGAATCTTTAGATGGTGCGGACAGTAAATCTTCACCTAAAAAGAAATCATTCTTCGATCGTTTATTTGACTGATCAGAATGAAATAAAAGCCCGACATTATTGTCGGGTTTTTATTAAGTTATAAATACTTAAGATGCTTAAAGCAAAGTAAGTGATACTACCATTAGATAATTTCTTAGTTTATGGGTGTATTCAAAAGTTGTTGAGACTTATTTGTTTAAGCTTTTAAAATCTAAAGGTAAATTTTTTAATAGGTTTTGTTAGAACTATAATTTAAAAAAAGAGGATCTGACGATCCTCATCATGTAATTTTGAAAAAACTAATCCTGAGCATCAATACTCTGACCATTCATACCTATACTGTCTTCGCCCATTAAATATAAATAAGCTGGCATGATTTGTTCAGGCGTTGCCAATACTTTCGGATCTTCATCAGGATATGCTTTAGCACGCATAGCTGTTCGTGTTGCACCAGGATTAATGCAGTTATAACGGATATTTGGATAGACATTTTCTTTTGCAAAAATTTGACTGACCGCTTCAATGGCAATTTTTGAAACTGAGTATGCGCCCCATTTCGCACGTGCTTCACGACCGACACCTGAGCTTGCAAAAACAACAGAGGCATTTTGAGATTTTTCTAATAATGGAAGTAAATGTTGAGTAAGAACAAAAGGTGCTCTTAAATTTACAGCCATTACATCATCCCACACTTCAGCAGGGTAGTGGGCCAATTCAACGCGCTCACCTAAAATCCCAGCATTGTGCAAAATCCCATCTAAACGACCAAATTGTTGGTCAAGCGTTTCCACAAGACGTTCGTAATCATATGCTGTTGCAGTAGAAAGTTGCAGTGGCAAAATTGCAGGTTGAGGAGCACCTAAACTTTCAATTTCGTCATAGATCACTTCTAACTTGTTCAGCGTTCTACCATGAAGAACGACGGTCGCACCATGTAAAGCATAGCTCAACGCTGCTGCGCGTCCAATGCCATCACCTGCACCCGTAATTAAAATTACTTTATCTTTTAATAAGTCTGGGCGAGGTTGATATTCTGAATATTTCATTTGCGACCTCCTTCATTGTTCTAATTAATTAAGCTGTTTTTTGGTGAGATTCGATCAATTCGATTAAGTGTTGATGTAATTCTTGTACATCATTCACTATACAATCTGCCTGCCAAGAATCTAAGTCATCTTTGTGTTCTAATGGTAAATATCCGTAAGCAGCCAAAATCGTGTACATATTTGCGCTTCGACCTGCATCAATATCACGTGGATGATCACCAACATAAATGCATTGTTCAGCTGGAACATTAATTTGTTGAGCAGCGAGATACATTGGTTCTGGGTCAGGTTTAGTGTGCTTAACATCTTCTGGGCATACGAGAACGGCACAACGTTCAGTTAAGTTTAAGGCTTGAAGTAGTGCCTCACTCAGCCAACGAGGTTTGTTTGTCACAATTCCCCATGGAATATCCCGTTGTTCCAAGTCCTCAATTAAAGGATACATTCCTGCAAAAAGGTCTGTATCCACAGCAATATCAGCACCATAGATATCTAGAAAGCGCTGACGATGTGCAAGGAAAATAGGATCATCAACCTGTAATTCAGGATAAACCAATTTCACCATCGCCCGAGCCCCCTCGGAGACCTGAGTTCGGATCAGGGCTGCATCTACGATCTCTCGACCTTCTTCACGACACATTGCTTGAATAATACGAATAAAATCCGCAGCAGTGTCAATTAAAGTCCCATCTAGGTCGAAAAGTACGGCCTTCATTCATTCACCTCATTATGGGTGTAAACCATATAGTTCACATCGACATTTGGGGCTAACCAATAATGTTTAGTTAATGGGTTGTAATGTAAGCCTGTCATATCTTTAAGTTTTAAACCTGCGTTACGAATATCATGCGCTAATTCAGAAGGTTTAATAAATTTATGATAGTCATGAGTTCCTTTTTTCAAAAGACGTAACACATACTCTGCACCGATAATCGCAAATAAATATGATTTTGGATTACGGTTAATTGTGGAGAAGAATACATGACCGTTTGGTTTCACCAGTTTTTGGCATGCTTGAATGATTGACGCTGGATCTGGTACATGTTCCAACATTTCCATACAAGTTACGACATCGTATTGACCAGCTTGTTCTTCAGCCAATTGCTCAACTGGAATTTGACGATATTCGATATTGGTGACATTTTCTTGTTCTGCATGCAGACGTGCGACATTTAATGGTGCTGCGCCCATATCGATACCGAGGACATCGGCACCACGGCGTGCCATACTTTCAGCCAAAATGCCGCCGCCACAGCCCACATCTAGGACTTTTTTGCCACTAAGACCACCTGCATGTTCATCAATCCAATTCAATCGTAATGGATTGATTTGATGGAGAGGGCGAAACTCAGAGTGTTGATCCCACCATACTGCAGCAAGTGCTTCAAATTTAGCAATTTCTTGTGGGTCAACATTCAGTTGAGTCATTACAGCCACCTTAGCAAAGTTCGTTTTAATGGGTAGAATTTATATCAGATCTTAGTGTATCGCTAATTCCAAAAAAAGCGATAAATCTTGTAAAAAAGTTCACAGAATCAAAACGATTTTCTCATATTTGTTTTATAGTGAAACCATATGCTAATCAGAATGATTTAGAGGATAAAAACTTAATGAAAAAGGTGGTTTTTAGTGGCGTTGCCGCTGCGGTGCTGATGGCACTTTCAACAGGTGCAATGGCGAACTTTGTTGAAGGCAAAGATTATACGGTCGTGCAAAACCCAGGAAAGGTTGATGTCGCTGGTAAATTGGAAGTACGTGAGTTCTTTTGGTATGGCTGTGGTCATTGCTTTACTTTAGAACCTCATATGCAATCTTGGTTACGTAAAATTCCAAAAGATGTGAATTTTGTCCGTACACCTGCTGCAATGAACAAAGTATGGGAACAGAATGCACGTGGCTACTACGTTTCTGAAGCACTTGGTGTTCGTAAACGTACCCATTTGCCTTTATTCCACGCGATCCATGACAAAGGTCAGCAGATTTTTGACCAAAAATCACAAGCGCAATTCTTTACGAAGTATGGTATCCCAGAAGCGAAATTCAATAGTTTATATAATTCTTTCGCAATTACTGCCAAAGTCTCTCAAGCAAATAAATTAGCACAACAATATCAATTGACGGGTGTGCCAGCTGTTGTAGTAAATGGGAAGTATGTCGTACAAGGTGATAATGGCCGTGTGTTACAAGTGGTTGATTATCTATTGGATAAAGAGCGCAAAGCTAAATAATAGAAAACCCGCATTGAGCGGGTTTTTTTATGCCTCAGTAGTATTCCAATTCAAAATCCCTTTAAAGATTAATCGTATTTGGGTAATGGACTGTTTTTTGAGTACCAGTTTTTGTAATTCAAGCTCCATACCTGAATATTGACGGCCCAAGCTAATCCAAGACATTGCCCATGTGAAACATAAATTAATTAAAATATTCGACAACATTTTTAGATCATCAGCTTGATGAAAATTTTGTACGATTTCGAATTTTTGTAGGTCATTGGCCAAATCAGAATTTAGAAACTCAATTTCACGAGCAATCGCACGTCTTACCACTTCAGACCCCCCCCAGCGCTCTGCGATCATAAAAATCCAAGGTTGGGTATTTAAATCGATGGCTTCAAAAAAAAGTTCCATGCTGGTTTCGGCTTTCGCATCAGGGTGGGCTAAACCTTGACCGAGCTGATGAAGTACGGTTTTCAAATATAACGCGACTTGATCCACTAACTCTTGGCCTAATTCATCCATATCTTGAAAATGTCGATAAAAGGCTGTTGGGACCAAACCAACCTCACGTGCAACTTCACGCAGACTAATACTGCTAAATGAACGGCCAGATGTGCTTAAACGCAAAGCGGCATCTAGTAAAGCCTGACGACTTTGTTGTTTACGTTCATCGCGTATAGACATCTTAAAACCTGAGAAGTGAAGTCGAGATGAGTCTATCAAAAAAATATAAAAATTAAACGACGAATGTCAGTGAACATGTGTTGACTCAATTTCAAAATCAATATAGTGTACACATGTTCACTATTAGAACACTTGTTCACTCAATTAAATTGAAATACAAAAGAGGAACGTTTGAGATGAGTAGTTATCTGTCATATCGTCCTGAATGGATTCGAGAAGATTTCGTCGATTTTATCGCTGAAAAAATACATCCCACTTTGGCTTGGAAAAAAGTCAAAGCATCACTCGTGAGTCGTCAGGCACTTAGTCACGATTTCTATGAGATTCATTTATGTCCAAATCACAATTTCGATTTTCAACAGATTGAGGCAGGGCAAAGTGTTTTAGTGACAGTCGTAATTGCAGGCGTGCGTCTACAACGTAGTTATTCGATTGTGGAAATTTCTGCGACAGGTAATCTGGTGATTGCTGTCCGAGCTCAAGGAGTAGTGTCGAATTGTTTAAGCCAATTGGCGATAGGTTCTGTTGTGGAAATTTCTCAAGCGCAAGGTGAATTTACGCTTGAGCTGACTCAACAGCCAATTGTGTTATTGGCGTCGGGGAGTGGCATTACCGCCATTTATGCATTGCTTACGAAGGCTTTAAACACATTATCTGTACCTATCTATTTGATTTATTTCTGTCGAGATGACGCGTTCCACGTGAAACTACAACAGCTCGCTTCAAAACATGATCATTTTAATTATCACTATTTTAATACACGCCAACATAAACAATATCTGACATTGGCGTTGTTAGAGCAGTTAGTACCAAGTTTTAGGCAAGCACAGATTTATGCATGCGGTGCAACTTCGATGATGCAAGCTGTAAATCAAATTTGTCATGAAGAGGGGATCAGCAATCAGCTCAAACAAGAGTTTTTTCAAATCCGTGTAGATGAAGAAATTGAAAAACAATCTGTCACGTTTATCCGCAGTCAGAAATCGTTTGAAGCTCAAAAAAGTTTATTGGTGAGTGCTGAAGAGGCTGGATTAAGACCCGCTCATGGATGCCGAATGGGTATTTGTAATGCATGTGTCTGTAAAAAAGTGAGTGGCGCTACTAAAAATATGCTCACAGGTGAAATTGAACATGAGCCAAATCGACACATTAAATTATGTATTAGTCAGGCAGTAAGCCCTGTTGTGATTAATTTGTAATTTAACGGTATCGTATAAGACTGGAGAAAAATAATGAATATGTCACTTAATACAACATGGCAATCAAAATCTAAACATCTGACCGCTGAGCAAATTGAAGCATTTGGACAACGCGTTGAGCAGATTCGACTCAGTATTATGAATGATTTGGGTGAACAAGATGCCAAATATATTTATAAGATTCGTAACTTTGTTCGCTATAGCGAGATTGGCTCACGTGCATTGCTGATGTTTGGTGGTTGGATTCCACCTGTTTGGTTGGTGGGTACAGGATTACTGGGCGTGTCCAAAATTGTTGAAAATATGGAGCTTGGACATAATGTGATGCATGGTCAATTTGACTGGTTGAATGATCCAAGTTTAAACGGTGCGACATATGACTGGGACACCATCTCAACAGGCGATGACTGGAAATATACCCATAACTATGTACATCACACCTATACCAATATTGTGGGTATGGATCATGATGTAGGTTATGGTCTACTTCGTGTTTCAGCATCTCAACCGTGGGAACCAAGATTTTTGTTTAATATTCCATTAGCGATTCAATTGATGGTGCTTTTTGAATGGTATGTCGGTGTTCAAAATCTACACTTGGAAGACGCGCTTGTTTATAAAACCAAATCTTGGAAACAAGTGTGGAAAGATGCTGAAAAATTAAGAAAAAAAGTACGACGTCAGGTGGTGAAAGATTATGTCTTTTTCCCGATTATCGCTGGTCCAAATGCGCTTCCTGTCTTCGTAGGAAATGCAGTTGCAAATGTGATTAGAAGTTTATGGTCATCTGCAGTGATTTTTAATGGTCATTTTACTGAAGATGCAGAAACATTTGAGATGGATAATACCGAATATGAAACGAGAGCAGAATGGTATTTACGTCAAATTCGAGGTTCAAGTAATTTTACGGGAACTTCATGGCTGCATATTTTGAGTGGTAATTTGAGTCATCAAATCGAGCATCATTTATTCCCTGATATGCCTGCAAATCGCTATGCAGAAGCTGCGCCAAAAATTAAAGCATTATGTGAGGAATATGGCATTCACTATAATGAAGCTAACTTTATGAAACAATTCTGGAGCGTTTGGGTTCGTTTAGCTAAATGTTCTTTACCAAATGATAAGACAACTAAAATTTCTCAATCTATAAGAAAATTAAGAGGAATATTTGCCTGACTATCACTATTTAGTTTAATTCATGAAAGGCATGGAGCATTGATCTGCAAGAATAAAAGCACCTTTAAGAATCTGATACAGGTTGCGTTTGAAGAGCTCGAAATCATGTACTGCACCACGACTCGTGCATAAACTCAGAACTTGCTGTGTTCTATAATGGATAATGGCTTGTACTTTAAAAGTATGTGCCTTCTTCTTACCACCATAGCTTTTCTTCTGTTTTTTTAGGTCTTTGTATTGGAATTTCTGTGGCATCTACGATCACCACATTCCAGTCGATACCTTCGCCTTCAGGCAAACTATTGGGTAAATTAAATAGATTGGACTTGATCAGGCAATCCTCTACGTGGCGGACGATTCTTGAAGCAGTAGGCTCTGATACACCATAACTCGTTGCGACATGAAACAATGTGTGATATTCACGCCAATAACTTAAGCACAGAAGGATTTGATCTTCTACACTTAACTTAGATGGTCTACCTTTAGCAGGTACAAGCATTTTTAGCTGTTCAGTCATTAAATCAAAGGTTGACCATGAGATGCCTGTATATCGCTTAAACTGTGTTTCAGAGAGCTTCTTTGAGTCGATGTATTTCGTTCGCAAATTATGCATGAATATTTAAAATTATTCGGTAAAAATAGTCAGCAAGGGATAGATCTTTTTTTGATTTATGAAAGAGATCAGTGTCTTATTTCTGAGTACTATTATTTCGAAAATTAAAAGTATAGATGTGAAAAAATGAATATTGGAATCTTATTATTTGATGAGGTTGAGGTCTTAGATTTTGCAGGGCCCTATGAAGTCTTTGCTATTACTACAGATAATCATAATAAAAAGCTTTTTAATGTGTTTACTGTGGCACAAAAACATGAAATTAAAGCAAGAAATGGTCTTGCAGTAAAAAGTGATTACCTCTTAGACAATTGTCCATCTATAGACATTCTCGTGATCCCTGGAGGATATGGTGCTGAAACAGTCGAGCTATATAATGCTCATCTATTGAATTGGATAAAATTAAAACACGAAACGTCAAATATCACATTCTCTATTTGCACGGGAGCATTCATCTTAGCGGAGGCAGGGCTACTAGATGGGCTAAATGCTACTACTCATTGGATGGATATTTCACGTCTAGAGGCAGAATACCCTAAAATTACAGTTATGAAAGATGTTAGGTTTGTAGATGAAAATAAGATAATAACTTCTGCTGGGATATCATCAGGGATCAATGCTTCTCTATATGTCGTATCTAAAGTAACGAATAGAGATGTTGCATTGAATACAGCAAGAAGAATGGAATTTGAAACTGACTTATAGATTTTCTAAAATTAAAATAAGACACCTTATGCGAAGTTGGATTAAATCGCTTTTTCTTTTGCTCTCAATGAGCTTTTAGGTATGACTTAATTCTTTCAAAATTTAAGTTTGTCAGATTTAAAACACGGACTTATAACAAAGTCAGATGCCATCAATCTGCTATAATGTGCCCAATCTTTTTTTAAGTAAAAATTAGGACGTATTATGCGTATTGACCAGCGTGCATTAGACCAGTTACGTGACGTTAAAATTACTCGAAACTATACACGTTATGCAGAAGGTTCAGTTTTAGTTGAATTTGGTCATACCAAAGTTCTTTGTACTGCCAGTGTTGATAATTCAGTACCGCGCTTCTTGAAAGGAAAAGGCCAAGGTTGGGTGACTGCTGAATATGGCATGTTGCCACGTTCAACCCATACACGCAGTGACCGTGAGGCAGCTCGTGGTAAACAAAGTGGACGTACTCAAGAAATTCAACGCTTAATCGGTCGTAGCTTACGTGCCATGGTGGATTTGAAGAAATTGGGTGAGAACACGATTACAATCGACTGTGATGTTATTCAAGCTGATGGTGGTACACGTACTGCGTCTATTACAGGTGCTGCTGTAGCCTTGATTGATGCTATGAATTCATTACTTGAGAAAAAGAAAATCAAACAAGATCCACTCAAAGGATTGGTGGCTGCAATTTCTGTTGGTATCTATCAAGACGAAGTACTACTCGACTTATGTTATGAAGAAGATTCAAACTGCCAAACAGATTTGAATGTGGTGATGACTCAGGCGGGTGAGTTTATTGAAATTCAAGGTACTGCAGAAGATAAACCGTTCACGCGTACGCAATGTAACGCAATGCTTGAAATGGCTGAGAAAGGCATTCAAGAGTTAATTCAAAAGCAACAACAAGCACTAGGCTGGTAATTCGCATCTGATTGCATGCGTTGATTGTAAAAAAGCACCTTGATAGAGGTGCTTTTTTTATTTCATAGATTTGCAATTGAAGCTTCATTGCAGCGTCACGAAAAAAGCGTATCACTGAGTTCGCATAAAATGAGAAGGATAACTACATGCGAGCTTATTTTTTTATACTCATCTTTACACCAAGTACTTTGTTAACAGCTTGTGGAGGAGATGATGATCACCAACCATCCAAACCGCTACCTTCAGATCCAAGCTGTGAAATCCACTGTGCTCCATAACCATAACAAGAATAACAACAGGATAAATATATGAACCGTCGTGACTTTATTTTAAATTCGACCAAGACATTATTGGGCGCATCTGCATTAGCGAGTTTTCCGCTGAGTATTCAAAAAGCTTTAGCAATTAATGCAAAAGTGGAAACTGGCACTATTCAAGATGTGAAACATGTGGTGATTTTGACTCAAGAAAATCGTTCTTTTGATAACTATTTTGGAACATTCAAAGGGGTACGAGGTTTTGGTGATCGATTCACCATTCCATTGAGTGGCAAAAGAGCGGTGTGGGAACAGTATGATGCCAACAAAAATAAAATTTTGCCTTATCACCTAGACAGTTCATTGGGCAATGCTCAACGTGTTTCGGGCACACCTCATTCATGGAAGGATGGTCAAGCCGCTTGGGATTGTGGGCGTATGGGCAATTGGGTGGAACATAAACAACCCCAATCCATGGGTTATTTTAAGAAACAAGAGCTCGAGTTTCAGTTTGCTCTAGCGGAAGCATTTACTTTATGTGATGCCTATCATTGCGCTATGCACGCGGGAACTAATCCCAATCGTAAATTTATTTGGACAGGGACCAACGGGCCAACTGCTGCAGGTGTCGCGAGTGTAGTCAACGAGTTTGATAGTATTGGCTCATCAATGATCGGTTACGACTGGACCACGTATCCTGAACGCTTACAGCAGGCTGGGATCAGTTGGAAGGTTTATCAAAATATGCCCGATAATTTTACGGATAATCCTTTGGCTGGATTTAAGCAATATCGCAAAGCCAATGAATTATCTGGTAAGCCAGTTAGCCATGCCAATATTTTGTCACCTGAATATGATGAGCGTATTGATCAACGACAACCTCTCTATAAGGGGATTGCCAATACGATGCCTAAGGACGGCGGTTTATTAGGACAATTTAAACAAGATATCTTAGACGGTAAATTGCCACAGGTGAGCTGGGTGGTCGCACCGGCAGCGTATAGTGAACATCCGGGACCATCAAGTCCTGTTCAAGGCGCGTGGTACATTCAAGAACTGTTAAACACTTTAACGGCAGATCCAGAGTTATGGAGTCAGACGGTTTTACTGGTCAATTTTGATGAAAATGATGGTTTTTTTGATCATGTACCATCGCCATCTGCACCATCAAGAGAAATCAATGAAGCAGGTGATATCGTTAAAGTTCATGGTAAAACCACGTTATCAGAACAAGAGATATCATATGAATATTTCAATCACCCACGTGTATCAGGTTCGACAGCACAGCCTGAATTAAAATTTAAAAATGGTAAGAATGAAAACTTCTGGCATGGTGTGTATGGTCCAGGAGTACGTGTTCCAATGTATATCATTTCACCATGGAGTCGTGGGGGATGGGTCAACTCTCAGGTATTTGATCATACTTCAATTATTCAATTTCTTGAGCAACGTTTTGGCGTGCAAGAGCCTAATATTAGCCCTTATCGTAGAGCAGTCTGTGGTGACCTTACGTCGGCGTTTGACTTTAAGACACCTAACTTTAATGTTCTGCCAACACTCAATGGGCAAAGAACAAAACAAGAAGCTGACAATACGCGTCGTTCGCAAGAGCAACTCAGCAAGGTTCCAGTCCCAGCAAATCAACAATTTCCTGTGCAAGAATCTGGAATACGTCATTCTCGAGCATTACCTTATTTATTACATACCAGCGCGCGCGTACAGGTTGCAACCCGAAACATACAATTGATTTTCGCAAATGGTGGAGAACAAGGTGCGGTTTTCCATGTCTATGACAAACTAGATTTAAATGCCATTCCTCGACGTTTTATGGTGGAGGCAGGGAAACAGCTGGAGGATGTTTGGGAGCTAGTAGATGATCAATATGATCTTTGGGTACTTGGACCAAATGGTTATCATCGAGCATTTAAAGGAAATCTTCACCATCAAATTGAAAGAGATCATTTGCCAGAAATTCGAATTTGCTATGAAGCCTGTCAACCTAAAATAATTTTAAAAATACGGCATGATGGTGCTGAAGCCATTGAGATGATGGTCAAGGACAATGCGTACTACAATCAAAAAATGTGGACTGTCAAAACTCAAGCGAATGAGGCTGAACTTCATCTAGATTTAACGGAGTCTTGGGGATGGTATGATTTTAATGTTGTGATCGCCCAACAGCAGGGAGAGCAGGCTTATGAACGTCGTTTTGCTGGACGTATTGAAACAGGGCAGCATACATGTACCGATCCTATGATGGGATTATTGCAACCTAAATCTTAAACACGAAGTAAAAAAGCCGTGAATGTTCACGGCTTTTTTCACAATTGAAAAATTCAGGTATTAAGACAGTCGAAATGAATTAGAGATCCAACCTTTCGGAAGTTGAGGCATTATAAGCTCCTCAGGACGATTTGGATCTTCATCCAGTTGCTTACCACCATAAATGACATCATTGATCTGTCCATTTTGATTTTGATATGTTAACCAAGGATAGGTTTTACCAAACCCAACAGGATCTTGGGTGTAATCACAAACACCATCTGGAAAAACTTTTTGTAATCGAGTCCATTGCTCATCTGTAAAGTTAATATTGGGGTAAAGACGACGTGTGAGTGGTTGTAGTTTACATTTATTGGCGTAGGTACTAATTTGATCACCTGCTACCATTCGCGGTGTTTTATAGACCGGTACACGAAGGTTATTGCAGAACCCAGATCTTCGAATCGTTCCTAATGTGATACATGAGTCGTTAAGATTTACTTTATTGCGAGTGAGTTTCTGTGGCAGAGGTAAATTGCTTGTATCATTTTTTACGCGATCCAACCATTGGTTCATATCATCGAAACTGATTTCTAAACATTTAAGATCGCCAATCATAATGGTATCACCTCCATAAAGAAGCTGATTGTTATGATGTCCATGTGCTTTGTCTAAACGTGCTCTAATCGCGAATGCTCGGTAAGCATCATGGAATATCGCTGGATCTGGACCACGACAATCAATAATCGCCACTTGATCTAAATTATTGGCAACATTGATTAAACCAGTTCGATAAGCATTTTTTAAACCTTGCTCCGTTGCATATAACCGTTCGGGAATTGGATTAATATCAATATCAACTCCACCGAGGCGTTCATTTAATAAAACAAATTTTTCAGCATTAATCACACCATCAAATAAGGTTTGAAGCCCGTATTGCACACCGACATTATCAATTGGCAGGTTTGCAAACCCGACATTGCGTTGATTTTCGACGGGACTCCAAATTTGTCTAAGCTGTTGTGTATTTGGATCAACTTCAGTTGGATTTCTGAGACCCAACAAATTTACAGCAGCCTCTTGAATTGAACAGCGTGTCCCATTCGGATTTGAGGTGGCATTGTACAGTTGTGTTTCTGATATTCCGCTACAAATTGTATTTGGTCGAGCAACATCGAATTGCGCAAGTTCACTGACATAACCATTAATCTCAGAAATATGACCTTGAATATGGTTAATTTGATGAGGGAGGAAAGAGCGGCCTTCTGCTGTTTTAAAATAATTGATCATAATATGATAATCAGCAAACTGAGACGCTGTACTCCATGCATCAGGGAAGGAGCACGTTACTAACAAACCTTGGTATACACCTGGATAAGCGTTAGCTACCCATTGAGATGCGAGCGCGCCACCTGAGCAGCCTTGTCCAATCGTGTAGTCTAAAGTGCCGTATTGTTCGATAAAACGTTCTTTGGCCATAATGATTGATTCAGCTTGAACAGCCAAATTACAGTTATGTCCACTGTTGGATAGCGCCGTAGACATGACGCCATAACCTTTGCCCAAAGCCTTGATGGTAATATCTGGCAAAATAGAAGTTGATGTCGCAACCACGGTAGGTGCGGTTGCAGACTGATAATCATTTCCGCAACTTTGCCCATGGGTTACTAACAGTTTATTATTAAATTGGGGTTGTGGATTCAACGCAGTCCAAGGCTGATTAGGATTAAACAATACAGCAAACCGATATTCATCACGATTTTGATAGCCGACCTCCTCTCGAATGATAAATGGCACTTCTACGCCTGTATCGGTCTTAATTTTGGAAATTAGACCCGCCGAAGGTGGTTTCTCAGGATTATAGGTTTGTAAAGTTCCGACCAAATTCCGATAGTAGTAATTATATTGAACAGGTTTACGACAAAATAAATCAGTCGAGCCGTTGGTACAGGTCCATGGATTAATTTGGGGTCCAGATAAAAGAGGGCCTGTGGTACTGAAATTTTTTAAATATAAATTTTGAATTGCGTTTGGTGTTTCAATTTTAAGTAGATTTTCCCCTAACTGTAATCCATCCAATAGCACTCTATTTTGAGCATTGGAAAAGCGAGATTTGATGTCCTGTCCATTTAAATGAATGCTTATATTTGCGTCATTAAAATTAATCGATGGGTCTAATTCGATTAATACATCATTATCTGTCACAAGATCGGGGCGAGTTGATAAAATAGTCACGAATTCTTTTTCAAGTTTATTCGTTGGATTGTCAGGATCAGTTGGATTGGTCGGAGTTGGCTGTGATCCATTACCACCGCCTGAATTCGCCCCAGATTCGCTGGAGCTTTTACAACCGACGAGTAAGCTGCTACTAATCGCGACGCTTAAAAGCGTATAGATCATTTGCGTTTTCATGTGATTTCCCTAATGTACAACATGGTGGATGCAATCGATCCGATGACTGCATTTCTTTTTATTTATTCACTGACATTCAGCATGGTCTATGCGTTGACACCCTCCTATTATTTAGACAATGCGAACTCATGGCTTTAATTGTATTTATTGGCTTCACTATGAATGAAAATTAGGCAGCATTCCATGACAGAAAATTGAATAATTGTAAAATTAAGGCGAATAAATAATTGAAATTTAATGATTTACTTTGCATTCTATAGGTTTAGTATGATTTTGATTAAAAAAACAATATAAAAGTGTGGGGGGTATCAACTAGGACCACATAAATTCAAATCTTTTTGTATTTCTGAAATAAAGTTAATGTAGCATCACAGTTTTAAGCAAATAAAAAAAGGAGCAAAGCCCCTTTTTATTGAGAGATAGGATTGAATCAATTAAGCGTTAAAGCGCATAGATAAATCGATGGCTTTTACATCTTTAGTAAGTACACCCATTGAAATAAAGTCGACGCCTGAAGTAGCAACTTCACGTAAGTTCTCGATGGTAATATTACCTGAAGCTTCTAATTTACAACGACCAGCCACATGCTTGACTGCATCGATCATTTGTTGTTGGCTGAAATTATCTAACATAACGATATCCGCACCAGCATCTAAAGCTTGGTTTAACTCATCCCAAGTTTCAACTTCGACTTCCACAGGTTTACCTGGTGCAATGGCATGCGCTTTGTCGATTGCTTGCTGAATACCACCTGCAGCCATAATATGGTTTTCTTTAATTAAAAAAGCATCGAATAAACCTAAACGATGGTTTTGACCACCACCTACACCCACCGCATATTTTTGCGCAATACGTAAGCCTGGTAATGTTTTACGTGTATCCAGTAGTTTGGTATTTAAACCTTCTAAATGTTTCACATATTCAGCCGTTTTTGTAGCAACAGCAGAAAGGGTTTGTACAAAATTAAGTGCTGGGCGTTCAACGGTTAACAGACTGCGTGCTGAGCCTGCAAGTTTTACAAATACCTCATTGGCTTGAACTTGATCGCCATCTTGCTTTAACCAAATCACATCAACGCTTGGATCATAGGCTTTAATTAAAGCATTCACCCACGGTTGCCCTGCAAGAATCATCGTTTCGCGACTGATAATGGTTGCTGTTGCTTGTTCATCTTCAGGTGTCAGCAATGCGGTGATATCACGCTCACCAATATCCTCTTGCAATGCTTGTTGGATATTGATTTGAATTGATTGTTCAAGCAAAGATTGCGGTATGCTCATAAAATCCCTATTGTAGGCACCAGAAAAATGAGCAATATATTACCATTGCACTTAAAGTAATGGTGCTGTTTTTTTCGTCCAAGTCATTTTCAAAGATGAGCGTGGATGAATTGTCATAAGTTGCAAACACGGATTGAGATCACACATGTCGAATGTACCCAAGCTTCAAGTGGTAGATGGTGTATTACAAGGTGCAAGATTTATTGCTTCACCAAATTTTAATCAAAGACCAGACCATACTGACATTCAACTGCTGGTCATCCACAATATTAGCTTACCGCCCTCACAGTTTGGAGGAGGCTATATTGAGCAGTTTTTCCAAAATAAATTAGATTGGGATGCACATCCTTATTTTAAAACCATTGAAGGGATGCAGGTCTCAGCACATTTGTTGATTTTAAGGTCAGGCGAAATTTTACAGTTTGTTAATTTTAAAGACCGTGCTTGGCATGCAGGACGCTCTACGTACATGGCAAATCCAGAATGCAATGATTATTCGATTGGCATTGAACTCGAGGGTAGTGATGATCAAGATTTTACGGAACAACAATATCAAGCTTTAGTTGAGGTCGTGGCAACACTTCAATACGCTTATCCTAAAATTAAAAGTCATATCGCAGGGCATTCAGATATTGCACCTGGACGAAAGACCGATCCAGGACCGCATTTTCAATGGTCTTATTTTAGAGATCAATTAAAACAACGAAAAATATGATGCTTTGTCGAATGAAATAACAATTTAAAAGCGAAGTTTTATTACAATATCGTCAATCTTTTTAAGTGGTGAATATGATGGCGCTTTGGCGATCCACCTTTATTGTTAGTGCAATGACCATGTTGTCTCGTGTCATGGGGCTTATTCGAGACATGGTGCTGTTAAATGTGTTCGGGGCAGGTAAAGACTTCGATACTTTTGTCGTAGCGTTTCGTATTCCCAACTTTTTTAGGCGTCTTTTTGCCGAAGGTGCATTTTCCCAAGCATTTATTCCTGTTCTCACAGAATATAAAACCACCAAACTCCATGCTGAAGTTCAGATCCTAATTAGTCGGGTATTTGGATGTTTGCTTACCGTGATGACTGCATTAACTTTGCTGTGTATGATTGTTGCACCTGCGATATTGTATGTTTATGCGCCAGGATTTCATGCCGATGCAGCCAAATTTGATTTATCAGTCGACTTATTCCGTCTCACCATTCCCTACCTGATGTTTATGTCGCTGACGGCATTTGCCAGCAGTATCTTAAACAGCTATGGCTCATTTACCACACCCGCATTTGCGCCAGTGTTGTTGAATATCGCTATGATTGCAGGGGCTTTGTGGTTATCTCCACATATGGAAACACCCATTATGGCATTGGGTTGGGCAGTGGTGTTTGCTGGCATTTTGCAATTAGCCCTACAAATTCCGGAACTGTGGCGCAAAAAACTCCTGATCCCACCTAAAGTTGATTTTAAGCACGAAGGTGTCGAGCGTATTTTAAAATTAATGTTGCCTGCACTGTTTGGGGTTTCAGTCACACAAATTAATTTGCTGCTCAATACCATTTGGGCGTCTTTTATGCAAAATGGTTCTGTGTCATGGCTTTATACAGCAGAACGGATGACCGAATTGCCTTTAGGCTTAATTGGTGTAGCCATTGGAACGGTGATTCTGCCTGCACTCTCTGCGCGTAAAGCCGAACAGGATCAAACTAAATTTAAGGCTATGTTAGATTGGGCTGCACGTGTCATCGTATTTGCTGGTATCCCAGCCAGTATCGCTTTATTTATGTTGTCTACACCGATTATTCAAGCGCTGTTCCAACACGGTGCTTTTGATGCACGAGCGACAGAAATGACCGCTTTGGCATTACAATGTATGAGTGGTGGTGTCTTGGCATTTATGTTGATTAAAGTCTTTGCGCCTGGATTTTATGCGATTCAAGATACCAAAACCCCAGTACGTGTTGGCCTAATGGCAGTTGCAGCCAATGCCATTCTCAATGTGGTTTTTATTGGTATCTTCAAATGGATGGGCTGGGAAGAACTCCATATGGCATTGGCGTTGTCATCTACAGGTTCTGCTTTAGTCAATGCAGGGATGCTATATTTCTATTTACACAAGCGTGAAATATTCCGATTTGGTCCGCATTGGAAAAAATTATTTTTCCAATTTATGGTCGGTAACGCCGTGATGATCGCAGCTTTATGGTATGGTCTAAGCTGGTATAACCCAGATGTAGCACCGTGGATGCGTGTATTTGAAGTGCTTGGTCTCTGTGTATTGGGTGTGGTTGCTTATGTATTGGGTTTATTTGCGACTGGCTTTAGACCAAGACAATTAAAACATGGCTAGTGCTTCAACCAGATCCTAAATAAATCAAAAAAACATCGCGGAAGCGATGTTTTTTTATAAGTCATGTGAACATTAAGGCAAAACTTTTAAAAGTTCGACATCAAAGATTAAGGAGCTGTTCGGCTCAATCGCATCGCCCGAACCGATCTCACCATAGGCCAAATCAGCAGGAATAAAGAAGCGGTATTGAGCACCTTCCTTCATGAGTTGTAAGCCTTCAGTCCAACCCGGAATGACTTGACTCACTTGGAATTCAACCGCTTGATTACGCGCGATCGAACTATCGAATACTGTGCCATCGATCAAACGCCCTTCATAATGAACTTTCACTTTTGACGTCGCTTTAGGCGTTTTGCCTTGACCTTGCTGAATCACTTGATATTGCAGACCTGTTGGTCGTGTGACGATACCTGCTTTCTTGGCATTCTCTTGTAAAAATTGCTGCCCAGATTTTAAATTTTCTGCAGCCAATTTTTGAAATTCGATCAGCTGTTTGGATTCACTCTGCTTTTTGTATTTGGTTAAAGCCTGCGCCATTTCTTGATCGGTTAAACTCGATTTTTGACCAGCTGAGCCTTGTTTCAATCCTTCAATAAAGGCATCCAAATTAATATCTTTTAATGTATCCGCATTAGTGCGTCCCATCACATAGCCATAGCTATATCCGAGCTGATCTTTCTCAGTACTTTTATTGCTAATGTTTGCCGCAAATGAGGCAGAGCTGAGGATCAGCAGACTGCTTAATATAGAGATTTTTTTCATTATTCAAATCCAAAAAAGGAGAGCTGAGGGCTCTCCTTTTGATTAACTTATTTGACTTCGATTAATTCAACATCAAAAATGAGCGTGCTGTTTGGTGGAATCGTACCAGGAACACCCTGTTCACCATAAGCCAGCTTTGATGGAATATATAAGGTTGCTTTACCGCCTTCCTTCATCAATTGTAGGCCTTCGGTCCAACCAGGGATGACCTGATTCAACGGAAATTCAATCGGTTCACCACGTTCAACCGAGCTATCAAAGACTTTGCCATCAAGTAATTTACCGGTGTAATGCACTTTAACCACGGAGTTTGCAGCAGGTTGTTTGCCTGTACCTTCTTTGCTGACGAGATACTGCAAACCAGAAGCAGTTGTTTTAACATTCGGTTTTTTTGCATTTTCAGTCAGGAAGCTATTGCTTTGTGCATCGGCAGCTTTAGAGTCCTCGACTTTCTTTTCTTCTAATTCTTTTTGTAAAGCCACATAGGCAGTTTGCAGTTCTTCATCGGTATAGGCACGTTCTTTTTTAGCATGCGCTTCACGGACACCGACAATAAACGGATCAATGGCAACTTCAGGAGGAGTTTGGCTGGCAACTTCATAACCCAGTGCATAACTGATTTTATCAATCGGTTTTGCATCAGCAGTCATGCTAGAAACTGTCGCAGATGTTGGATGTTGACTTGCATAATAAACAGGGACGAGCGCAGCACCGCCTAAAACGACAGCAACAGCGATGGGTAAAGCTTTACTCATGAGATTTCCAATTTTTTTCAATTCTATGTGCGACATTCTAAAATCGCGGAACCAAAACAGCATAGCGTCAATTCACTTTCAGCGATATAGAATTTCAATGAAATCAACAAAATTTCACAAATATACAGTGTTTGATCGGCATAAAAAAAGCCTGAATAGATCAGGCCTTTATTCAACAATAATTAATCATTGTCCTTTGAGGCTTTATACGCATACGCATAGTTATAGCCATAGCCATAACCTGCCGCATTACGTTGAATGTCATTTAAAATAAAGCCATTCACTTTCACACCGGCTTGTTCGAAACGATTGACTGTGATTTCGAGTTCTTTCATTTGTGTCTTCGCATAGCGAGCAATGACCAAATTCACACCTGCATATTGCGAAATGATAATACCGTCAGTCACCGCAAGTACAGGTGGCGTGTCAATGATCACATGATCAAACTGTGTTGAAAGTTGTTCAAGCAACTGTTTGAATTTTTCAGAACTCAACATCTCAGATGGATTGCTCGGACTCTTACCACGAGTGATCACACTTAAACCAGCGACTTCAGTGTCTCGAATAATATTTTGTAGAGAGTGCTGATCTGTCATGTAATCAGTCAAACCTGGCTGTGTTTCAATATTGAAATATTTGTGTAGATAACCACGACGTAAGTCAGCATCAATAATCAAAACACGTTTGTCGGCTTGCGCTAATATTGTTGCTAAATTGGTTGAAATAAATGATTTACCCACTTCAGGTGCAGGACCAGAAATCATAATCACATTATTTCGAGCTGAACTCAGCGCAAAATGAATCGCCGTGCGCATACTGCGTAAACTCTCAATCGCAATATCATCGCTATTCTTAATGGCCAGAATTGGGATTTTCTTATGCTTTTTCAGCATCTTAATGCGGCTTTCTTGCACTGGAGAACGCGGTACTGTTGCATACACTGGCAGATCCAATTCATTTTCAATTTGACTTGAGTCTTTAATGCCTGAACGCATCATATTACGTAACAGCGCCAGAAGTGTCCCGAGGAAACCGCCGACAAATATTGATAAAACTAAAACAATAAGTTTCTTAGGTTTAATCGGTTCAATCGGTTCTACGGCAGTATCAACAATTCGAACATTACCAATTTCACCCGCTTTCGCAATTCGAAGTTGTTGGTACGAATTAAGTAAAGCTGTATATAACTGTTGTTTGACTTCAACTTCGCGGAATAACTGTAGATAGCGACGTTGCAAGTCAGGGAGTTGTTTTAATGTGCCATCCAATTCATTAATTTTTTTATTGATCGCGCCAAGTTGAGCGTTCATTTGTTGCATGATTGGATGTTCATTGGTGTATTTCGCACCCGCTTCAGCGACTTTTTGCTCAAGTTCTGCTTTTTGTGTTTCTAAGGCAACACTTTGCGTAAGATACAATTCAGATTCTTTGGTGACATCAACCGTATTAAAGCCTTGACGGAATTTGTTAAATTCACGTTCGGCGACATCCAGTTGTTGTTTTAGTTCTGGGAGTTGTTCATCCAAGAATTTGAGCGTTTGCGCAGTTTCGGCAGAACGTCGCTCTACATTTTGCTGACTATACGCATTTAAAATCGTATTCAGGACTTTTGTAATATGCTCTTTATCTTGACCTTGATAGTTTAATCCTAAAACACCAGTCATTTTCCCTTTTTCAGCCACTGAATAGTTAGCCAAAAGTGATTTCATCGCAGCAGGCAAAGACTGTTTGGTGATGAGATACCGGTCATTCAATTGATCTTGTGTACGAATCTCAACTTTCCATACGCCATCACGGGTAGAGCTTTGATTGAGTTGGTTTACTGAACCTTTTAGCACCACTTCTTCGGTTTTTATATCCGTCAGGGTAAATTGTTTCTCAGTAAAATTAAGTGCCAATGCACGGTCACGAAATTTCTGAGGAACATGGAAATGGGGAATCGCAAAAGATTGTTCGTCATCGTTAAAAATCACAGATTGACGTGAATAATTGGTCGAATAGTCATGTGGTGCAAACAACCGATCGAAAAATGAGTTTTGAGTACCTTCAATTTTTAAATCAAGATTCAATTGATTGATTACTGAACCGAGGACTAATCGAGATTTCAAGATTTCAATTTCTGCTTGAGCGGGTTGTTTCTGCTCAATCATACTTGAGAGATCACCCAAAAGTGCAGCTGATGTACCTTTACTTTCTTCAACTTGGACCAAAGCATCAACAGCGTAGGTATCTGGTGTTGTACGCAAGTAGAGTAGGGCACAGACCAGACTCAAAATCACACACAAGGCAATCAGTTTCCATTGTGCGATTAATGAAAAAAATAATTCTTTTAAATCAATTGTATCTTCGGTATTCGCGTTTTGACTCATAATCTTTATTCAAAATATTAAAGGTGTTTTTTCCAATCAGCGATACAATCCTGAATCAACTGACAGGTGTCATTAAAGAATGCTTGATCGTGTTGGTAAGGATCCGCAATATTTTTTTCACGCCAGTGCCCCAAGCGAAAGGTTTTTCCTTTTGCGTATGGCCATGTTTGTTCGATATGCTTCTGTTGGTTCTGGCTCATGACAAGAATCAAATCCGCATTTTTGACCAATTCAGCATTCAGTTTGCGCGCCACATGATCTTGCATATTTATACCGAAATTTTGCATACATTGTAATGCTTTATCATCTGCAGGATGACCAACTAGACCAGAAATCCCAGCAGAGTGTATGTTTCGATCAGGGTACACATCTTTTAGGAAATATTCTGCCATGGGGCTTCGACAGATATTTCCAATACAGACCACTAAAATATTTTGAAAATTCATCAATTCCCCAAACGATCTAAATTATATAAAGCATTGGAGAAAGGAATAACCTGGTTGACCACACGTTGCCAGCGCGTTAGACCCGTTGCATCGATATAAACAATATCATTACTTTGCATTTTAAACTGATTAGCGAGACCAAAATTAGCAATGCTAGACAGATCCATATGAAAGATTTCAGTCATAGGTGAGTCACTTTGACTTCTAACGACGTAAATTTTACTGCTGCTTGCTGACAATGGATTCAGGCCTAAGCTCTCCCCAATCACATCACTCAAAGTCATGCCTTGATCACGCATCGGCAGGGACTGGTTTTTACCTGACTCACCCATGACATAGATTTTTTGGTTTTCGCGAGAGTTGACATAAATCGTATCGTTAGCTTGCACCAAAAGATTGTGTAGCGAAAACCCTGCTTTCTCAAGTTCAATCGAATTTAAATTATAAGTTTGACCATTTCGAACGAGGCTAATCGATGTATTCGCACCAAATTGTGTGTTGACGCCACCAGCTAAGCCAAGCGCCGTATAGATACTGGTGGGTTGATCATTTAGTGTATATTGACCACCTTTCATGACATTGCCCTGTACTGAATAACGTTGACCTTGGTAAGACAAAACTCGAGCGATGACATCAGGTGTTTTTAAATAACGGGCAAGTAACTGACGAAGTTCTTGATTCACTTGATCTAAACTTTTGCCAGCCGCTTTATAACGTCCAATAATCGGAAATTGAATATACCCACGAGAGTCGATTTGATAGCCATTGGATTTAATGGCTTCTTCATTATTAATGGTATTGGTGGGCGGTGTAATTTCTGGATATGCCCATAGATAAATGGATAATACGTCACCAGCACTGAGTAGATATTGTTTTTGATTTTGTAGAAACAAATGTCCCAAATCTTGGTGAACATTGACTTGTGCAGGTTGAACAGCAAAAAGGGACTCTTGAGTGAGTTTGATGACATTGACTTGAGTGCCCAAATCCGTCTGAAAAACACCTTCTTCAGGTAAGTCATAGGTTTGAAGACCTGAGGTAACAGCACATCCTGTAAAGCTTAAACTTAATGCCAACAGCAAACTATAACGATAGTGACTCACTCGTATTCCTATATTGTATACATTTATGATTATTCAAAAATTAATCTTAACTTAACTATATAAAGTTAAGCGACATTTTATACCAATTAAAACAATAAATATATCTTACCCAAGCTATCTTTATGTTTTAAATGCAGAAAGTATAACTTCTCTGACTTAAAGGAGTTTAATAAGAGTAATTTTTATCAAACTATTAATGATGTAGAATATCCATTTTAGAGCATATATAAGGCTTCAGAGATGTATGATCTCTATAATCTAAAAATTGCCATTATCGGATTGGGTTACGTCGGTTTACCGCTCGCTGTTGAGTTTGGTAAAAAAGTTCCTGTCGTGGGCTTTGATATCCATCAAAAACGCATTGATGAGTTGCGTAAGGGGCATGACTATACATTAGAGGTTTCATCAGAAGAGTTAGCGCAGTCTACGCAGTTGATTTATAGTGCGAATTTAGAAGATCTAAAAGACTGTAATTTATATATTGTCACAGTGCCCACACCAATTGATGAATATAAACAGCCAGATCTTATCCCACTTGTTAAAGCATCGCAAAGTATTGGGCAAGTTCTGAAAAAAGGCGATGTGGTGGTCTATGAATCTACGGTATACCCAGGTGCGACAGAAGAAATCTGTATTCCTGAACTAGAAAAAGCATCAGGTCTTAAATTTAACCAAGACTTCTTTGCAGGTTATAGTCCTGAGCGTATTAACCCAGGTGATAAATTGCACCGTGTCACCAATATTTTAAAAATCACTTCAGGTTCAACGCCAGAAGTCGCTGACTTTGTCGATGAAGTTTATAACTTGATTATTGAAGCTGGTACCCATAAAGCAGCGAGTATCAAAGTCGCTGAAGCAGCTAAAGTGATTGAAAACACCCAACGTGACGTGAACATCGCGCTGATCAATGAGCTTGCAGTGATCTTTAATAAAATGGGCATTGATACCGAAGCGGTGCTGCAAGCGGCTGGCACGAAATGGAATTTCTTACCTTTCCGTCCGGGTCTAGTGGGTGGTCACTGTATCGGTGTGGATCCGTACTATTTAACCCATAAAGCCCAAGCGATTGGCTATCATCCTGAAATTATTTTGGCAGGTCGTCGTCTCAATGATGGCATGGGTGCGTATGTGGTGACTCAGCTTGTGAAAGCCATGCTAAAAAAACGCATTCAGGTGGAAGATGCCAAAGTCCTGATTTTGGGTCTCAGCTTTAAAGAAAACTGCCCCGATATTCGCAATACCCGCATCATTGATATCGTGAATGAACTCAAAGAATATCATATTGATGCCGATGTCTATGACCCATGGATTGATGCTCAAGAAGCTAAGCATGAATATGGCATTCAGCCAATTTCGACTTTAGAAAATGGCAAATATGATGCCGTGATTTTAGCGGTGGCACATGATCAGTTTAAAGCGATGGGTGCAGATGCTATCCGTGCTTTGGGTAAATCTGAACATGTATTGTATGACTTGAAATATGTGTTATCTCAAGCCGAATCTGATTTGCGTTTGTAAGAGGACATATTTTTCATGAATCAATTTCAACAGGTATGTGAGCAACTGAAAGTACAGCCAAAAACATGGCTGGTAACAGGCGTTGCAGGTTTTATCGGCTCAAACCTTTTAGAAACTTTACTCAAGCTTGATCAAACTGTGGTGGGTTTAGATAACTTTGCTACAGGTCATCAGTATAATTTAGATGAAGTGCAAGCATCTGTGACCACAGAGCAGTGGGCGAAATTCAGCTTTATTGAAGGTGACATCCGTCAATTTGCCGATTGTCAAAAAGCCTGTGCCGGTGTGGATTATGTTTTGCATCAAGCGGCTCTGGGTTCAGTACCACGTTCAATTGCAGACCCGATCACCACCAATGAAACCAATATCAGTGGTTTCCTCAATATGCTGACTGCGGCACGTGATGCCGCTGTTGCAAGCTTTACTTATGCGGCAAGTAGCTCAACCTATGGCGATCATCCTGCATTGCCAAAAGTCGAAGAAAATATTGGCAATCCATTGTCACCTTATGCGGTGACTAAATATGTGAATGAGCTGTATGCCGATGTATTTGCTCGGAGCTACGGCTTTAAAGCCATTGGTTTACGTTACTTCAACGTGTTTGGTAAACGCCAAGATCCAAACGGTGCTTATGCGGCAGTGATTCCAAAATGGACGGCATCGATGATTGATGGTGAAGATGTCTTCATCAATGGCGATGGTGAAACCAGTCGTGATTTCTGTTTTATCGACAATACAGTACAAGCCAATATTTTGGCAGCAACAGCATCAGATGAAGCGAAGAATCAAGTCTATAACGTAGCAGTCGGTGACCGTACGACATTGAATGAATTATATCGCGCGATTCAAGTAGCACTTGCGGAAAATGATGTGCAGTTTGAGCGTGATCCGGTATACCGTGATTTCCGTGCTGGTGATGTCCGTCATTCACAAGCGAGTATTGCCAAAATTCAGCAACATTTGGGTTATGCACCTGAATTTAAAATCGCTGAAGGTATTCAATTGGCAATGCGTTGGTACGTCAATAACTTAAAATGATCTTGAGCAGATGATTGCGAAACTGTTCGCAAAGTATCAGTCGATTGGGCTGATTACCTTAAGTTTATTGGCAGGTGCGATAATGACATTTATCGCACTTCCTGTTTTAACGCGCCTATATTCTGTTGCGGAATTTGGTGCGTATGGGATTGCATTAGCCATTGTCAGTGTTTTATCCACGGTGGCGAATTTACGTCTGGATCAAGCCTTATTGGTTGCTGAAGAACAGGATAAAAAAAGCCTGATTTTTGAAGGGGCGGTGTTCTCAACGGTCATTGCAATCATCAGTGGCATTTTCATTAGTTTTATTTTAAATGTTGATATGGCAGGGGCTGTTGCAACAGGTGTGCTTGCCAATACCCTGATTCAAAGCCTATATAATTATCAATTTTCTGCACATAAAGAATATTTCTGTGCAGGTTTAAATATTTTGCGCAGTGCAATTGTGGTGGCGGTGCAACTGTCTTTACCGCTTGTGATGCAGATCAGTTTAGTGAACAGCTACAACGTCAGCTCGATCATCATGATTGTGGTGGTGTTGATTTATCTGTTGAAACATCAACTCTATCAAGTCAGTTGGCAGGCATTTAAAAATTATAAAGATTTTATATATGCTAATACGCCACATGCGTTGTTAAATAGTTGCTCGCATAATTTACCCTACTATGTGTTGTCGCATTTTGTCGGTGTGCAGGCGATGGGTTTCTATGCCATTGTCGAGCGGACTTTGCGTGTACCGATCAATCTGATTTCACAAACCCTACGTCAATTCTTTATTCGTAAGTTTAAAACCACAGATTCAAATCAAAATGCCTTGAAGGCAAGTGTGCTGTTAAGCTTGGTTTCTCTGCCTTTATTTGCCACTTTCTTTATCTTGCCTGAATCCCTATATTTATGGGTTTTTGGCACTGAATGGGTCGGCATCTCAAGCTATTTCCAAATTTTAGCCTTGGGCTATTGGGCGATTTTCTGTAATCCGCCTAGCTCGGCTTTTTTAATTGCCAAGCGTAACAGCCAAGTGTTGTTTAAACTGCAAATTGTTGAGCTGATCATTAAGTTCGCATTATTTGCCGGTTTATATGTTTTATTTGACGATAAAATTTATATGCTATTGGCAGTGCCTGTCGCACTCATCATCTATAACTTTGCCATTTTATATGTGGTGTGGAGAAACAGAAACTGATGTTTTTTAAACTATTAAAACTGATGAATTGGTTCACTGCACAATGTCGTCAGCAATTTTATAACATGGCGTTTGGCACGAAGTTTCGCTATTTCGGCAAAGGCTGTACGGTCGATATTAGTGGAAAGGTGAAGATCGGCAACAATGTTTATATTGGCGATCATGTCAGTCTGATTGTTGAAAATGGTGCTGTGCTAGAGATCGCCGACAACAGTTTTATTGGTGAAAACTGCTATATCAAATGCTTTGGTGGCAAGGTGGTGATTGGTCAAGATGTCAGTATCAATTCCAAATCGTATATCAATGGCTGTGGTGGTGTGACGATAGGTGATAACACCCGAATTGGCACACAAAGTATTATTATTGCGAGTAATCATAAGTTTGGTGAGCCTGACCTTTTGGTCAAAGATGCGATTACCAAACTTGGTGTCAGCCTCGGTGAAAATATTTGGTTGGGTGCACGAGTGACTGTTTTAGATGGAGTGAACATTCCAAGCAATAGCGTAATTGGTGCCTGTAGTTTAGTCTCGAAACCGCTTAACGATGCTGGGGTTTATGTCGGCAGTCCCGTGAAGAAAATCAAAGACCTATAATCAGGTCATCATGCTGACTTTGGCATTCATATCCTAAAGTAAATTTTCAGCGTAAAATATTCAGTGATTTTTCCTTCTTTTGACACCTGACATAGGTCATGTATATGGCATTTATTATTTCTGCTTTGCGACAGTTGTTTGATTTAGCTTATTTTATGGCTAAAGGCAGTGTGGCATATGCACGTAGAAAGGGGGTAAAAGTCGGTGAAAACTGTCGAATTTATATTAAAAATTGGGGCTCAGAACCGTTTTTAGTCTCTATGGGTGATCACGTCACCGTCACTTCAGGTGTGAAGTTTATTACCCATGATGGCAGTACCTGTTTGGTCAAAGATGAACAAGGTAAACGCTATCAACGCTTTGCGCCAATTCAGGTTGGTTCGCATGTATTTATTGGTGTAAATAGCATTATTATGCCGGGTGTGAGTATTGGCTCCAATGTGGTGATTGGTGCAGGTTCGGTGGTCACCAAAGATATTCCTGACAATACCGTAGCGATTGGTGTACCTGCCAAAGTGGTGTCAAACTTTGCCGAATATCAAACCAAAATTCAAAGTACTTGCGCCAGTGATAGCGACTTGGTTGGGATCACCGATTATCAACAGCGTGTTGAACGGGCCATGCAAGTGCAACGGCAAAAATCCTCTTAATTCATTTTCCCCATATTTTAGGTTGTTCTATGCTGAATAAAATCATGTTTTTCTTGCCAACTTTAGGCGGTGGCGGTGCGGAGCGTACCGTGATCCAACTGGCAAATAACTTGGTACAGCAAGGCCGTGATGTCGATGTGGTGGTCTGTGATTTAAGCGGTGAAAAAGCCAAATTACTGCCTGAAGTCGACTCTAAAATTCAGCTGATTGACCTCAATTGCGGGCGTGTGTTTCGTGCCATTCAACCTTTAAAACAACTTTTAAAAGCCATACCTTATGATGCGGTGATTGCCACGCAAAGTCATAGCAATATCGTCTGTGCCATTGCAAAACGTTTGGCAAAAAGTCAGAGTAAACTGATTTTACGTGAAGTGTCGACACCCTCAAAAAATATGAAGCTGACAGGGCTGAAAAAGTTTGTATTTAACCGTTTGGTGAATTGGACCTATTGCAGTGCGGATCAAGTGATCTGTGTATCGAATGGTGTATTGGATGATTTTAAGCAGTACTATCATTATGCTGAAGATAATCTCAGCACCATTTATAACCCTGTGATTGATAGTCGTTATTTGCAAAAACTCAAAGCACCGGTACAACATCGATTCTTTAGCCAAGGTCATCAAGTGGTGTTGGCGGTTGGTCGTTTAACCGAAGCCAAGAATTTTGGTTTATTGATTCGTAGCTTTCATGAATTGCATCAGATTCATCCTGAAACCCGTCTGATTATTTTGGGGGAAGGTGAGTTACGTGCTGAATTTGAAGCCTTAATTAGCGAGCTGAATTTAACCGACGTGGTGGATCTACCGGGCTTTGATCCAAATCCGTATGCGTATTTTAAATATGCTTCGCTGTTTGTTTTAAGCTCGAATTGGGAAGGCTTACCAGGTGTGTTAATTCAAGCATTGGCGTCAAAAGTCAAAGTGGTCAGTACGGATTGTCCAAGTGGTCCACGTGAAATTTTGGCAGATGGCAAGTTTGGTCTTTTGGTGCCGTGTGAAGATCAAAAAGCCTTAAGCGATGCCATGCATCAAGCGCTGTATCATGACTATGTCGAGTTTGATGCTGAAGACGTTAAGCAACATTGTTTGCAATTCCATAAAGATACCGTGGTGCATCAGTACCGAGATTTGTTGGAGTCAAAGGCATGACTAAACCCTTAATGGTGCATGTCATCACCAACTTTGCAGGCGTCGGTGGTGCTGAGATGATGTTGGCACGTTTGATTCAATATACTGAAGATCAGTATCAGCATGTCATTATTGCTTTGATGAAAACCTCCGAGGTCTATCAAAGCACGCTTGATCGTTGTCAGTCATATTATGCACTGCAGTGGAATGGCCTAAATACCTTGGGCACGATTCAAAAACTGCGTGGTTTACTGAAAAAATTACAACCCAAAACCGTGCAATGTTGGATGTACCATGCCAATGCGCTGACCAGTCTCAGTGTCATCGGTTTAGCCCAAAAGCCCAATGTGGTGTGGGGCATTCATCATTCATTGGCATCTCCAAAAGATGAATCGATCAGTACCAAAATCGCACTCGCTTTAAGTAAAGTTTTATCGAAACAACCTAACGCCATTATTTACTGTGCGCATTCATCTAAACAGCAACATAGCGATTATGGCTTTAAAAATGCCAATCAACATGTAATTGCCAATGGTGTATTTCTTGATAAATTTCAGCCGAATGCGCAGTTGCATCAACCGATCGTGATCGGTTTTGCAGGCACGTATAGACATGCCAAAGGCTATCCATATTTGTTTGAAACCATGGGTTTACTTAAAAATGAAAACATTATTTTTAAAATTGCAGGTTCAGGCGCCAGTTTAGAAAACCCAGACGTTAAAGCCTTATTTGAGCAATATCAGTTAGATCATCAAAAAGTCCATTTGCTTGATCAAATTTCAGATATGCCGGCTTTTTATCAATCCATTGATGCATTTCTGATGACCTCAATTACGGAAGGTTTTCCGAATGTATTGGTCGAAGCGATGGCATCGGGTTTACCGTGTATCAGTACAGATGTGGGTGATGCCAAATACATTGTGCAGGATTTAGGCAGTATTGTGCCACCAAGAAATGCCCAAGCCTTGGCAGATGCGATTTTGGCGTATGCACAAAAAACCAAGGCAGAAAAACAAGGCTTAAAACAAGCAACGCGTGAACGGGTCGAGCAGAATTTCAGTATTGCAACCGTCAGCCGTCAATATATGCAGGTGTGGAGCCAACAGGCATGAAATTTTTAATGATCAGTAGTTTTTTGCCGTCAGTACTGAATTTTCGTGGCAAATTATTGGAAGCCATTGCTTCCCAAGGCTATGAAATTCACATCATGGCACCTGATTTTGCAAGCTTTCCCGAAGAACAGAAAAAGTTACAAGCACTTGGCTATCACTTACATGAAATTCCGATGCAACGCACTGGTACCAATCCACTAGCGGACTTAAAACTGCTGAAAAACCTGTATCAACAGATTCGTCATATTCAGCCTGATTATGTGCTGTCGTATACCATTAAACCGGTGATTTATGGCACGCTTGCGTCATGGCTTGCCAAAGTACAGCATCGTTTTGCGTTGATTACAGGTCTTGGCTATGCCTTTCAAAATGTGGAATCAGGCAAGCGCAGTCTGTTCCAAAAAATGGTACATGGCTTATATGCCCAAGCCTTAAAACATAGCGACAAAGTGTTTTTTCAAAATCCTGATGATTTAAAACTGTTCCAAGACATACACTTACTTGAAGCCAATAAACCGACTGTGGTAGTGAATGGTTCAGGCGTCAATGTACAAGATTTTGATGTCATGCCATTACCAAAAAATCAGCAAGGTCAGGTCAAAGCCTCATTCTTACTGATTGCTCGTTTATTGGGTGATAAAGGCGTGCGTGAATATGCTGAATCGGCACGCATCATCAAAGAAAAGCATCCTGAAGCGGAATTTCATTTGGTTGGTTGGATTGACGATAATCCATCTGCGATCTCGCAAGCTGAACTGGATGAATGGATTGCCGATGGTCGCCTGAAATATTGGGGTAAACTCAGTGATGTCCGTCCTGCCATTGCAGAAAGCTCAGTCTATGTCTTGCCATCGTATCGTGAAGGCACGCCACGCACGGTGTTAGAAGCCATGGCAATGGGACGTGCGATCATTACCACTGATGCACCGGGCTGTCGTGAAACCGTATCGCATGGTGTAAATGGCTATTTGGTCGAAGTAAAATCAGTCGATGACTTGGTACAGAGCATGCAATATTTTATTGAAGATCCAAAACTCATTGAATTCATGGGACAGCGTTCTCGTGAAATTGCCCTGAATAAATATGATGTGCATCAGGTAAATAAACATATGCTTGCTGAAATGGGAATCATCGATATCAATTTAGAGTCTGGCGCATGTTGATTAAATACATCAAAAGCGATTTATATCGTTATACGGGAAAAGTCAGTTTTAAATTGTTTATTAAAAACTACCTATTTAATCGCGGCTTTAATTTTTCATTTTGGTTACGTATTGCTAGTTCAAAAACGTTTTTAGCAAAACTTGCTTATCCCATTTATTATTATAAAAGAAAGCAATATGGGATCGATATTCATACCACGACTAAGATTGGCTATGGCTTATATATTGGACATGGTGGACCTTTAGTCATTAATCCCACAGCAGAGCTTGGGCATAACGTCAATTTATCTCAATTCACAACGATTGGTGCCAATGGTGGTCGTCGAGCAGCCAAAATTGGTAATAATGTTTATATTGGACCTCATGTCTGTATCGTGGAATCAATTACGATTGGTGATAATTCAACGATTGGCGCGGGTAGTGTGGTGACGAAAGATATTCCTGAAAATGCTACGGCTGTAGGAAATTATGCCAAAGTCATTCACATGAATAATGCAGGTCAATCTGTAAATAGACGTTGGACAGATCTTGACTAAGGGGCAGAGGAATTCAATGTTAAAACGTATTATTGATATCACCATTGCTTCCACGGCTTTAATTTTGCTGTCGCCTGTATATTTGATCGTGGCACATAAGGTGAAAAAGAATTTAGGTTCACCGGTGCTATTTCGTCAGGTGCGTCCGGGTTTACATGGTAAACCGTTTGAAATGATCAAGTTCCGTACCATGAAAGATGCGCTGGATGCTGAGGGCAACCCATTACCCGACAGCGAACGTCTTACCCCATTTGGTAAAATGCTTCGTGCCACCAGTCTTGATGAAATGCCTGAACTGTGGAACGTGATTAAAGGTGATATGAGTATTGTCGGTCCACGTCCATTACTGATGGAATATTTACCTTTATATAATAGCGAGCAAGCCAAACGCCATAACGTGCGTCCGGGCATCACCGGTTATGCACAGGTAAATGGACGTAATGCCATTTCATGGGAAAAGAAATTCGAACTTGATACATGGTATGTTGAAAATCAGTCCTTGTGGCTCGATTTTAAAATCATGCTGAAAACCATAAAAAAAGTGATTGCCAAGGATGATATTAGCGCTGAAGGCGAGGCAACCATGACCAAATTTACCGGCACACCGGAATAACAATAATGACAACACTTTATGCAATTTATGGGGCTTCAGGCTGTGGACGCAGTCTAATGCCTGTGGCGCGTCAGCAATTGGCACGTGATCAAGACAACTCTGAAATTGTCTTTATTGATGATGCCCTCACTGAAATGGGCATAGTGAATGGTCATCGTTCCATGAACTATCAGACCTTTTTAAATGAAACAGCATCGAAAAAATACGTGCAAATTGCGATAGCCAATAGTCGGGTGCGTGAAAAAATTGCCCATCGTTTAGAGGCTGACGGTATTCAGTTGTGGTCAATTAGGGCGGATAACGTGATTGTGATGGATGAAGCACAGATCGCTGAGGGTTCGGCCTTAAGTCCATTTGTCAGCATTACTTCCAATATTAAAATTGGAAAATGCTTCCATGCTAATTTATATAGTTATGTGGAGCATGATTGCATCATTGGGGATTTCGTTACCTTTGCACCAGGCGTAAAATGCAACGGCAATATCCACATCCATGACTATGCTTATATTGGCGCAGGTGCCATGATTAAGCAGGGCACGCCCGATCAGCCATTAGTCATTGGTGAAGGAGCGATTATTGGTATGGGCGCTGTGGTCACCAAAAGCGTGCCTGCGGGTGTCACGGTGGTCGGCAACCCTGCACGTATTGTGCAACCCAAATAGATTTTAAACTCCATTTTTAGACTGAGAAAACTCCATGTTAAACAGTGCATTTGAGCCTTGGCCGAGCTTTACCCAAGCAGAAGCCGATGCGGTATCAAAGGTCCTTTTGTCCAATAAAGTCAATTATTGGACGGGGCAGGAATGCCGTGAATTTGAAAAGGAATTTGCACAGTTTGCAGGAACGAAGCATGCGGTTGCCGTAGCGAATGGTACGGTAGCACTGGATTTAGCTATCAAAGCCTTAGGCATTGGCACAGGTGATGATGTAATTGTCACGTCACGTACCTTTTTAGCTTCGGCAAGCTCGATTGTCACAGCAGGGGCTAATCCAATTTTTGCCGATGTCGAACTCGACTCACAAAATATCTCACGCCGTACCATCGAAGCGGTACTTACACCGAATACCAAAGCCATTATCTGTGTGCATTTGGCAGGTTGGATGTGTGATATGGATCCGATCATGCAATTCGCCGAGGAAAAAGGCATCTTCGTGATTGAAGATTGTGCCCAAGCGCATGGTGCAATGTATAAAGGCAAATCTGCGGGTTCAATCGGACATATTGGCGCATGGTCATTCTGCCAAGACAAAATTATGACCACCGGTGGTGAAGGCGGAATGGTCACCACCAATGATGAAAATCTTTGGAAAAAAATGTGGTCATACAAAGACCATGGCAAAAACTTTGATAGCGTCTATAACAAACAACATCCACCGGGTTTTCGTTGGTTGCATGACTCTTTTGGGACCAACTGGCGCATGATGGAAATGCAGGCGGTGATTGGCCGTTTGCAATTGAAACAGATGCCAAACTGGACAGTGAAACGCAATGCTCATATGGCACGTATCCAAGCGGTGTTTGAACAGAGTCCTTATTTCACTGTTGCGAAGCCATCGTCTGATTATGTGCATGCTGCTTATAAATGTTATGTACAAGTCAACGTGGACGCTTTGCCTGAAGGCTGGTCACGTGATCGCATCATGGCAGAAATTTCAGCGCAGAATGTGCCGTGTTTTAGTGGTTCATGTTCAGAAGTGTATTTAGAACATGCTTTTGAAGGTACACCGTGGCGTCCTGAACAACGATTGGAGAATGCCAAAGCTTTAGGAGAAAGTAGTCTGATGTTCTTGGTGCACCCAACGTTGTCTGAACAAAGCATTCAACAGACGCTTGATGCGATTCAAAGCGTGATCGCGAAGATTCAGGCTAAAAACAGCGTATAATCATGCCGTGCTTTTTAGCCCAAGATAGCTGAGCCTTAATGAAAGATTTTATTCGTTCTATTGCATCCTTACCGCGTCGCCAAAAACAGGTAGTTTTGGTGACCATGGATATGTGTATGTTGCCACTGATGATGTGGCTGGCCTATGCTATTCGTTTGGCACGTCCAAATGTGACGGTGATGCAAGGGCTAGAGGCTTGGTATATCTATGTGGCGATCTGTGGTGTGGTAATTTTTGCCTTACTCGGGATTTATCGCGCCATTGTTCGATCCTTTAACGAAGATTATTTACTGCGCATTTCGATTGGCACATTCCTGCAAATCGTGGCTCTATATTGCATTAAAAAACTGGATGTGGCCTTTATTCCGATGAGTATTCCACTGATGTATGGCTTTATGCTGTTTTCATACATGTGGTGGAGTCGTGCGGTGATTCGTTATGCGACTTTAAAAACCTTTGCCAAAAAACAAAGCCGTAAACGTGTCGCGATTTATGGTGCAGGGCTCGCAGGACAACAAATTGCAGCCGCTTTAAATCGTTCCGATGATTATTTACCTGTCTGTTTTATTGATGATAAAAAATCATTGCGAGGTCAGTCTTTAAGTGGATTAAAGATTTATTCACCGAAAAAAGCGCAAAAGAAAATCAGCAAATTTGGTATTGAAGAAGTTTTACTTGCCATGCCATCGGTGGGGCGTGCCCGTAAAAAGGAAATTATTGAATCCTTTGAAGCCACTGATGTGAAAATTATGGAATTACCGGGTGTGACACAACTGGTTGATGGAAAAGTCAAAGTTTCTGATATTCGTGAAGTGGATATTATTGATTTACTCGGTCGTGATCCTGTACCACCGAAGCCTAAGCTACTAGAAAAAAATATTAAAAATAAAGTAGTAATGGTCACAGGGGCAGGTGGTTCAATCGGCTCTGAACTGTGCCGTCAAATCGTGAAGCATCAACCGAAATTGTTAGTATTGTTTGAAATGTCCGAGTTTGCCTTGTATTCGATTGATCGAGAATTGCGGACTTCAGGCATTAAGGTCATTCCTGTTTTAGGTTCTGTCACAAATCAGGCCAGATTAGAACGGATATTACAACAATATGGTGTGCAAACGGTTTATCACGCTGCAGCCTATAAGCATGTACCATTGGTTGAAGCCAATCCTTTTGAAGGGATTTACAATACCTCGATTGGGACACAACGTACTGTGGATGCTGCAGTTGCACAAGGTGTTGAAACTTTTGTTTTAATTTCTACAGACAAAGCTGTGCGCCCGACCAATGTCATGGGCGCATCTAAACGTATGGCAGAGCTATATTGTCAGGGTTTGGCATCAACGAATCCAAAAACTCAAATTAGTATCGTCCGCTTTGGTAATGTTTTAGGTTCGTCAGGTTCAGTAGTGCCACTATTTAAGAAGCAAATTGCACAAGGTGGGCCTGTGACGGTGACGCATCCTGAAGTGACACGTTACTTTATGACCATTCCTGAAGCTGCGCAGTTGGTGATTCAGGCGGGTGCCATGGGTACAGGTGGCGATGTGTTTTTATTGGATATGGGGGAGCCTGTAAAAATAGTCGATTTAGCCAAACAAATGATTCGTTTAAGTGGTTTTCGACCGATGGATGAAAATGGGGTGGGGGATATTGAAATTCAATTTATTGGGTTGCGTCCAGGTGAAAAGTTGTATGAGGAGTTGTTGATAGATCAGGACGGTGTTGAAAAAACAGGGCATGAGCGGATTTTAAAGTGTTTTGAGAAATTTTATAAACATGCTGAAATATCGAATGTTTATAATGAATTTAATGAAATCATGAGGGATGAAAATAAAGCTCAATTTATGAGGATATTACGAACTTATGTAGATGGATTTGTACATTCATAATGTTAAAAAACAACACTAAAACATGGGTTTTGTCAAAAAACAAAGACAACAAAGATGGTTTTTACTATAATGTGTGGAAATCTGTAAGTGAACTCTTACTAATTATATAAGTAGATGAAATAAGCCAGTAATAGGATTAGAAGTCTGAAATGCAAGTTTTTTCTAAAAAGATATTTTCTAATTCCCTATGGATGATGCTTGAAAAAGTGATTTCCATTTTTGGTTTAATTTTTGTGAATGCATTGATGGCGAAATATATAGGGCCTGAAAATTTTGGTAAATTAGCTTTTACCACTTCTATTTTTTTATTTGTACAGACCTTGGCATGGTTTGGTGCTCAAAATATTCTATTTAAAAGATTTAGCCAAAATGCTCAATCTGGATTAAAGCTAGCTATATCCACTCAAAAAATGCGACAATTTTTGTGTATGTTAGTTTCTGCGATCGCTCTGGTATATTTATGGCTGTATACAGATCCGCTCACCTTTATATTTGGACTAGGCAATTTTATAGCAAGCTATTTTATAGTGAGTGACTTTTACACAACTTATAATAATAGTCAGTTAATTTCCTATGTAAATGCCATTTCAAACACCATTGGTTTAGCTGTAGCTTTAATTTTAAGATTTTTGCTTGTTTATTTTGAAGCAGAACCTTACACCATGGTCTATCCTATTATTATCATTGCATTGATTCCATATTTACTAAGAAAAATTTACTACCATCAGCAAAACAAGAGAATTTATGTTGCACATACAAAAAAATATAATAAATATTTATTTTTTACGGGTGGTAGTTTAGTTTTTTCAACATTATCTATTGTTCTTTATACACAAATTTCAAATATATTTTTGGTGAAGTTTGCTTCCTTTTCAGAATTAGCCATTTATAACGTTGCTATGACTTTGGGTGGAGCTTGGGGCTTTGTAAACTTAGCTTTAATTACAAGTTTTTTTTCCAAAGTTTATGAAGAAAAGCAATTTGAAGTTCAACAAAAAATTTTAAAGCAATTACATATCATTGTTCTTCTAATTTCAGGTTGTGCACTTTCAGGTGTATTGTGGTTAGGTGAGTGGGTTGTAGCATGGCTATATGGGGCTGAATATCTTCTATCATCAGATATACTTCCTTATATCGTTATAGGTACCGCATTGTCATCACTAGGTACAATTAGCTACCGTTATATGATTGCATTTAATGCTTATAAATATTTAGCTATTAAAATGTTTAGTATGGCTATTTTAAGTATAGGAATTTCATATCTTTTGATAAAAGAATACGGTATTTTGGGGGCAGTAATGTGCTTTGTTAGTGTGGAGTTAATTTCCTTAACAATAGCTAATTATTTTTTCAAAAAAGGAATTATTTTTAAAATGCATGCAAATATTCTATGGGGTAAGCTATTTAAATGAAATACTTAAAATTTTTATCATTATTTTCTCCAAAACTACATGCTAAGTTTTTATTTTTAATTTTTTTTGGTAAATGGTTGTTTTTATCTAAAAGTAAAGTAAAAACCCTTAATGAAAAAATTCAGTGGCTTAAGTTTAATGAGTACTATAAAGAAATTTATACTAAATGTGCTGATAAATATTTAGTAAGACAATATGTTATAGAAAAAGGTTGTTCTGAAATTTTAAATCCTTTAATTGGTGTTTATAAAAGCTATGAAGACATAGAATTTGATAAATTACCTGAAAAGTTTGCTTTAAAATGCAATCATGGAGCAGGTTTCAATGTTATTGTTGATGATAAGCATAAAATTGATAAAGAAGTTATTAAGTCCAAGCTTGATAAGTGGATGAAAACTGATTTTTCTTTGGTTTGTGCTGAACCACATTATAAAAAAATTCCTAGAAAAATTATTTGCGAGGAGTTCTTAGTTAATGAATTTGGGCAATTTCCAGATGACTACAAGTTTTACTGTTTTGATGGAGTACCAAAATATGTAATGCTTTGTCAAGGCCGTAAAAATGCTGAAACTAAATTTTATTACTTTGATATGGATTGGAATTTGGCTCCTTTAAGTAAGGACTCTTTAGATGCAATTAATCAAAACATAAAAATAGAAAAACCAATTGCGTTTGATGAGATGAAAAAATATGCATATAAGCTTTCATCAGACTTTAAATTCGTAAGAACTGATTTTTATCATGTAAATGGAAAGGTGATTTTTGGCGAGTTAACTTTCACTCCTTCTGCTGGATTAGATCGAGATAGGTTGGAAAAAACAGATTTACTTTTAGGTGATTTATTAAATTTAGGTTAATGGAATATTTATGAATATTTTGATTATAGGTTCAGGGAATTGTGGTATTACATATGCTGCAGATTTAACATTGAAAGGTCATAAAGTATCTTTGCTTAAAAGCTCATCTAGAGATTTCGATGTTAAAACAAAATATATTATTGAAAATAATAATACTTTATTATTTAAAGATGGCGGTAAGTCAAAAAAAGTAAAAATATCTAAAATCACTAATTCATATGATGAAGCATTTTTGGAAGAAAGAGATATTATTATTATATGTTCTCAAACAAATTATCATGAGGAAATAGTAAAAAAAATAAAACCTTATATTGTTAATACTGATGTAGTTTATATTCAACCTGGATATGCATCTACTGCATATTTTATAAAAAATAATATACAATGTACAATTGTAGAAGCGCAAAGTTCACCAATTGATTGTCGTGTTACAAGTAATGGTGAAGCTGAAGTATTGTTTAAAAATGTTAGAAATCCTATAGGCATCTATCCAAAACAAAATTTAGATACTGCTAAAATAAAACTTGATCAATTGAATTTTAATTTTGTTTATCTCAAAAATATTTTTGAAGCTGCTTTACATAACCCTAATCTGATTGTACATACTATTGGTGCAATTATGAGTATTCCGAGAATTGAATATTCTAAGGGGGATTATTGGATGTATAAAGAAGTTTTTACCCCTAGTGTTTGGAACTTAGTAGAAAATTTAGATCAAGAAAAAAATAATATACTTTTAAGTTTAGGACTTCCTAAACTAAGTTATGTAGATGCATGTAAATACAGGAATTTCCATGATCTATCAATTGACTCCAAATCAGCTTTTTTTGATTATGCAATGAATCATTCTCCAAAAGGCCCTGATATTAGTAATTCTAGATATATTACTGAAGATGTATCACAGGGCTTAGTTTTACTAGAATCTTTAGGGAAATTGTTAAGCGTAGAGACACCATTAGCTACATCACTAATTAATTTAGCTAATTTCTCATTGAACAGAGATTTTCGCGTAAATGGTAGAACAGTTCAAAATTTGGGATTAACAGCAGAATTAATAAACCTTCTGGTAAAGGAATAAATATTTTGAAAATTACAGTCGTTGGAACAGGCTACGTAGGATTGTCAAATGCTGTTCTTTTTGCGAAGCAGCATCACGTCATTAGTTTGGATATTAATTCTGCACGTATTGATTTAATTAATCAAAAAAAGTCACCCATAGCAGATGACTATATTGAACAAGCATTAAGTGAACAAAAGTTGAATTTAACTGCAACCTTAAATGCTGAGCAAGCATACAAAGATGCCGATTATATTATTGTTGCAACGCCGACAAATTATGATGCGGAGACAAATTATTTCGATACATCCTCGATTGAAAATGTTATTGCTCAGATTTTACCGATCAATACTACAGCAACGATTATTATCAAATCGACAATACCAGTGGGATATACGGCACAGTTAAAGGAAAAATTTAGAACTAATCAAATTGTATTTGTTCCAGAGTTCTTACGTGAAGGCAAAGCACTTTACGACAATTTATATCCATCTAGAATTATTGTGGGTGAAAAGTCTGAGCGTGGTGCAGCGATTGCTCAGCTTTATTTAGATGCAACCATCGAAAAAAATGCTCCAACACGTTGTATGGATTCGACGGAAGCAGAAGCAGTTAAATTGTTCTCTAATACATATTTAGCAATGCGTGTGGCTTATTTTAATGAGCTTGATACTTATTGTGCGAAACACGATTTAGATAGTTTTGATATTATACGTGGTGTAGGTTTAGACCCACGTATTGGGCAACATTATAACAACCCATCATTTGGTTATGGTGGCTATTGTTTGCCAAAAGATACCAAGCAGCTTTTGGCAAATTATAAAGGTGTGCCACAGAACTTAATTCAGGCGATCATTCACTCAAATCAAACACGTAAACAATTTATTGTTAAAGAAATTTTGAAAAAGCGCCCTGACGTAGTTGGCATATACAGGCTCACTATGAAAGCGGGTTCCGATAATTTTCGTGATTCAGCTATTCAGGATATAATACGTGAATTAGAGGATTACGATATTAAGATTATTGTTTATGAACCGACATTGAATTGTACACACTTTGAAAATTATAGTGTTATAGATGAACTATCTGAATTTATAAAAAAATCTGATGTAATTTTAGCAAATCGTATGCACGAAGAATTAGGCTCGGCAAAAGCTAAAGTTTATTCACGCGACCTCTTTGGGGAAAATTAAGGAAATACTATGAATATAATTGTCACAGGAGGTGCGGGTTTCATTGGTTCTGCTGTCGTACGTCATATTATAAAGAATACAGATCATCATGTATTAAATGTCGATAAACTTACTTATGCTGGAAATTTAGAATCCTTAGCGTTGATTGAATATAATGAACGTTATCGTTTTTCACAAACTGATATTTGTGATCGTACAGCATTAGATCAACTTTTTGCTGAATTCAAGCCTGATGCTGTAATGCATTTGGCTGCTGAATCACATGTAGATCGTTCAATTTCTGGACCGGCAGATTTTATTGAAACCAATATTATTGGAACGTATCAATTACTCGAAGCTGCTCGACATTATTGGAACACTTTAGAGGAAGCAAAAAAACAAGCTTTCCGTTTCCATCATATTTCAACCGATGAAGTATATGGCGATCTCGAAGGAACTGATGAATTATTTTTAGAAACTACTCCTTATGCACCGAGCTCTCCTTATTCGGCAAGTAAGGCAAGTTCAGACCATTTAGTCCGTGCATGGCATCGTACCTATGGTTTGCCTGTAGTTATTACAAATTGTTCAAACAATTACGGACCTTATCATTTCCCTGAAAAACTCATTCCTTTAATTATTCAAAATGCATTAGCAGGCAAAGCATTACCTGTGTATGGTAATGGTCATCAGATTCGTGATTGGCTGTTTGTTGAAGATCATGCACGTGCTTTATATAAGGTCGTGACTGAAGCTCGTGTAGGTGAAACCTATAATATTGGTGGACATAATGAGCAAAAAAATATTGATGTTGTAAAAGCAATTTGCGAGTTACTCGAAGAGTTAGCACCGAATAAACCACAAGGTATTAGTCACTACCAAGATCTTATTACATACGTGACAGATCGCCCAGGACATGATTTACGGTATGCAATTGATGCGTCAAAAATCAAAAAAGATTTAGGTTGGGTACCACAAGAAACTTTCGAAACTGGACTACGGAAAACAGTTGAATGGTACTTGAATAACCAAGAATGGGTTCAGCATATACAAAGTGGTGAGTATCAGAACTGGATTAAACAGCAATATCAAACTGTAAAGGCCTAATGAGTAAAATGAAAATCTTGCTGCTAGGTAAAAATGGTCAAGTCGGTTGGGAATTGCAACGTGCATTACAGCCACTTGGTGAAGTGATTGCTTTAGATCGTTCTATCAATGGCGATGGTCTATGTGGCGATATTGCAAACTTTACGGTGATTGAGCATGTATTAAAGCAAGTACAACCTGATATTGTTGTAAATGCCACTGCTTATACAGCTGTAGATAAAGCCGAAGCTGAACAAGATCAAGCGGATCTGATTAACCATCTTGCAATTGCACATTTGGCAGAACAATGTAAACAGCAGAATGCACTGTTAATACATTACTCAACAGACTATGTATTCAATGGGACGGGTACAAGTGCTTGGGCTGAAGATGATGTCAAAGCACCCATAAACTATTATGGACGTACTAAACGTGATGGTGAAATTGCTTTAGAAAATAGCCAAGTGCATTTTATCAATTTCCGTACTTGTTGGGTGTATGGTACACATGGTCATAATTTTATTAAGACCATGCTTAAATTGGCGCAGACCAAAGAAGAGTTAGGAATTATTCAAGATCAAGTGGGTGTACCAACAGGCGCAGCGTTGATTGCTGACGTGACGGCACAAGTTTTGCGCTATTACACATTGCAGCCATCTGAACGACAGTTACAATTACATGGGCATTATCATTTGGCACCAACGGGTGAAACTACATGGTATGATTATGCTCAATATATTTTTGAGCAAGCTCGCCAAAGTGGTGTGAATTTAGCTATTCAAAAAGTAAATCCAATTGCGACCTTGGCTTATCCAACACCTGCTTGTAGGCCATTGAATTCAAGATTGAATACGCAAAAATTGCAGAAAACTTTTAAACTTCACTTACCAGAATGGCAGCAAGGCGTAGCTCAAGTAATGAATGAGATTTTAAAAACATGACAACTTCAATAAAGCGTAAAGGTATTATATTGGCTGGTGGTTCGGGTACGCGTTTGTATCCAATCACAATGGGAACATCTAAGCAGTTGCTTCCAATTTACGATAAGCCAATGATTTACTATCCTTTATCCGTATTAATGTTAGCTGGTATTCGTGAAATTTTAATTATTTCTACGCCTGAAGATTTGCCTAATTTTGAAAAATTATTAGGTACTGGTGAAGAACTAGGTATTGAATTATCTTATAAAGTTCAACCATCTCCAGATGGTTTAGCCCAAGCCTTTATTTTGGGTGAAGAGTTTATTGGCGATAACAATGTCTGCTTGATTTTAGGAGATAATATTTTCTATGGTCAGCACTTTAGTGATCAGCTAAAACGAGCAGCTCATCAAACCAGCGGTGCAACAGTGTTTGGTTATTATGTCAATGATCCAGAGCGTTTTGGTGTGGTTGATTTTGATGCTGAAGGGAAAGCATTAAGCATTGAAGAAAAACCAGAACAACCAAAATCGAACTATGCTGTAACAGGTTTATATTTCTATGATAACGATGTTGTAGAGATTGCAAAGAATATTAAGCCTTCACATCGCGGTGAACTTGAAATCACAGATGTAAATAACATTTATCTTGAAAAGAATGCTTTGAATGTCGAGGTTTTGGGTAGAGGATTTGCATGGTTAGATACTGGTACACATGATTCTTTACTTGAAGCGAGTCAGTTTGTCCAAACGATTGAAAACCGTCAGGGTCTAAAAGTTGCAAGTCTTGAAGAGATTTCATTCAACAATGGTTGGATTGATGCAACACAGCTGAAAGCCCGTGGAGAGTTCTTTAAGAAAACAAGTTATGGGCAATATTTGCTTAAACTATACCAGGAACATACGACTAAAGCGAAATAAAATCAAAGTGCCCAAATGGGCACTTTGTTCTTAAAAGATTATCTAAATTAGAGTTTGTGTTATGAATGTCATAGAGACCAACATTAAAGATTTGTTGATTTTTGAACCGCGTGTGTTTGGGGATGATCGTGGCTGGTTTATGGAAAGCTTTAATCAGCAGATGTTTGAAAAAGCTTTAGCTGATCGTGGATTAGATATCCCAACATTTGTTCAAGATAATCATTCTTTTTCAAAAAAAGGTGTCTTGCGTGGTTTGCACTATCAGTTAAATCCACACGCTCAAGGTAAATTAGTCCGCGTTGTTCAGGGGCGTGCTTGGGATGTTGCTGTTGATATTCGTAAAGACTCTGAAACCTTTGGTCAATGGGTTGGTGTGGAGCTAAGTGGCGAAAACCATAAACAATTTTGGATTCCTGCAGGTTTTGCACATGGTTTTATTGCCTTAGAAGACAATACTCAGTTTTTGTATAAGACAACGGATTATTATTCGAAAGAGTGTGAGCGTTCAATTGTTTGGAGTGATCGTGATATTGCTATTGAATGGCCACTTGAAAATCAACTAGAAGTGATTTTGACGGATAAAGATCGACTTGCTCTAAGTCTAAATAAAGCAGAAATTTTTTAAGTAGAGAAAATTGAATGAGTTATATACCTGATGCTATCAGTGTGGTTATTCCAACGTATAATAGAGCGAATTTAATTAAAGCATCGATACAAAGTGTGCTTGATCAGACTTTGCAGCCTTATGAAATCATTGTTGTAGATGATTTTTCTACAGATAATACACAAGAGGTTGTTAATTCATTTAATTCTCCTTTGATCAAATATGTAAAAAACCAAAGAAAAAAAGGGGCAAATGGTGCACGTAATACAGGTATATTAATGGCAAAAGGGGAGTTTATTGCATTTCATGATAGTGATGATATTTGGTTAAAAGATAAGCTTATAAAACAATTTGAAATTATTAAAGTGGATAAAAGTATTGATTTATGTTTTTGTAGCTTAAAAACTGAAACTAAAATAAAAACACCAATTATTGTTCCTAGAAGGAAAGTAAATAGTGATGAAATAAAGAACCTTCTATTACGTTCTAACTTTATTAGCACGCAGACAATTTTTATTAAAAAAAATATAGCAGTTAATAATCTTTTTGATGAAAACTTAAAGAGATTGCAGGATTGGGATTTTGTTCTACGGCTTTCTGATAAGAATATTCATCATTTAAATGAGGCGCTAGCAATTCAACATATTAATTTAGATAGTATTTCAAAGAATGTAAACGTGATTGAACCCTATAGGGAGATATTTGAAAAGTTTCCTCATATTAAGAATATAGGTATTTATAATAAGGTTGCTTATTTAAAAATTAAAATTAATGATGAGGGTTTTGTTTTGGATAAAATAAAACTTTTCTTTTTTAATATTTTTAAATTATTTGTTTATATTGTTAAGGTGATTTTCTAAGGTTGAATAATGGTTTTATATTTATCTATCTTATTTGTTATTTCAATATTTTATCTATTTTTTAGAAATAAAAATAAGATAATGGTTGCATTTTTTATATCTTTTTTTTCATCGATTTTACCAACCATTAGAAGTATTGAAGTAGGTACTGATACTAATGCATATATAAATATGTTTAGTAATAGACAATCTTTAGGGGATTGGCTAAGCCAGGGTACTGAATTGGGTTTTGCCTTATCAGTTAAAATTTTACAAACTATAAATATTAATGACTATTGGGTGTATTTTTTTTTCTATTCAATGATTTTTAATTTCTTGGTAATAAATTTTATATTAAAGCAGAGTAATTATAGATATTTGGCTTTAATATCTTTTTTCACCTTTAGTACTATTTATTTGATTCAATTTAATATTTTAAGGCAGGCATTAGCATTGGCGTTTTTTTGTCACGCTATTCCTTACTTGTTTTCTGAGAAGTATATCAAATACTATTTAACTGTTGTTTTGGCTTCTCTATTTCATAATAGTGCTATTATTTTATTTATTTTCCCATTTCTTTATAAGCTGTCAAATAAAAAAATTAAACATTTGTTGATTTTCCTTCCTTTTTTTGTTTTTTTGTTTTCTTTTTTTTATAAAGAAATAGTTAGCCATTATGCTTTAATAAGTGGTTTTTCTAGATATGAATATTATTTGGATAAGGTGGAAGAAAAAGGTGTTGGCTCAACTTTAATGTTTTTTGAGTATGTGTTTATATTTTTAATTCTTTCGATTTTTTTTAAGAGGATAAATTTAAAATATGATGAAGTTCATTTCAAATTTTGGTACTTAATGTTTTATATTTCTTTGTTGTTTAATTTTTCAATATTATTTATGGGTCTGCCGTATGAGGGACCAGGTAGAGTTTTAATATACTTTATGGTATCTTATCTTTTTGTATTGGGGTATATAGTTAAAATTTTTAATTACAGCCATAGATTATATGTTCAGATGATTATGGTTATGATTATGGTTCTACAATTTATACTAGTATTTAGTTTTACTACATATCATGGTGTATTTCCATATAAAATAAATAGTCAATTTAATATTTTTGGGTGAATTTGTTTTGAAAACGTATGCTTCAATTGTCATATATAAACATAGTTATAACGATTTAAAAGTAACTTTAGATAGTCTATGTGATTGTGAATCCATTGAAAAAGTTATACTTATTGATAATGATGAAAGTGATTGGGCTTCAAAGTTTCATCATCCCAAAGTCATATACGAAAAATCAGCAGGAAATTTTGGATTTGGTTATGGTCATAATCTTGCCATTCGAAAGTATGCAAAAGAAAGTGATTATTTCTTGATTTGTAATCCTGATATTCAGTTTATTCAAAGTGAATTTCAAAAAATTGTAGATTTTGCTGAAACCCGTACTGAAGGCTTATTCTTGCCTAAAATCGTGTACCCTAGTGGAGAAAATCAGTTCGGTGCGCGATTATTACCGAGTCCATTAAACCTCTTTGCACGCAGATTTTCATCTAAGTTGGCGGAGAGACTTGATCAAAATTATTTATTGAAAGATTTAGATCTTAGTAAATCTTATTTTGTACCTTATTTATCCGGCTGTTTTATGCTTTTTAAATCTAAATGTTTATTAGAATTAGATGGTTTTGATGAGCGTTTCTTTATGTATATGGAAGATATTGATTTATCAAGAAGATGTGCTGAAAAATTTGGTACAATCTACTATCCTCTTACAACAGTAATACATCATCATGAACAAGCTTCATATAAAAATGCTAAATTACTGAAAGCTCACTTAGAAAGTGCGATAAAATATTTTCATAAATGGGGATGGTTTTTCGATCCGAGTCGTGATCAATTGAATGCCAAATGTCTAGATCAGCGTATCTTAAAGATAAATAAACAATAGGATTTTCAAAAATGCTTAAGAGGTTTTTTGATCTACTTATTGCTACAATCGCAATTATTCTGCTTTTACCCATTTTTGCCTTTGTTGCTTATCAGGTTAGAAGAAAGCTAGGTTCACCGGTATTTTTTTTGCAAGAACGTCCAGGTAAAGATGCCAAAATATTTAAAATGATTAAGTTTCGATCAATGAAAGATACCTTTGATAAAAATGGTAACCCTTTGCCTGATGAAGATAGGATCACACCATTTGGTCAAAAGCTGCGCTCTACTACATTGGATGAAATGCCACAACTTATTAATGTGTTGAAGGGTGACATGAGTATTGTGGGCCCGCGTCCTCAAATGAAAGAGTTTTTGGATCACTATACGCCTGAACAAATGCGTCGACATGAAGTAAAACCCGGAATGACTGGTCTGGCTCAGGTCAGTGGACGTAATAATCTTTCTTGGGAAGAAAAATTTGAACTTGATGTAAAGTACGTCGAAACCCACTCTATTTGGCTTGATTTTAAAATTATGTTTAAAACAGTTAAGGTCATCCTGGCTAAAGAAGGGATTAATGCTCCTGATCAAAAGGTTGGAGCTGTGCGATTTTCAAGCCAAAATGAGTCTAAAGTTAAAGTGGGCTCTAAGTAATTCCTAAGTTTTGTGATTAATAAAATGATTAAGAAAGCTATTCTCCCTGTTGCAGGTCTAGGTACTCGTTTTTTACCTGCAAGTAAGTCTATTCCAAAAGAAATGGTGACTGTTGTTGACCGCCCTGCAATTGAATATGTGGTGAAAGAAGCGGTAGCGGCTGGGATTGAACAAATTATTTTAGTGACGCATTCTTCCAAAGCATCTATTGAAAATTATTTTGATCGTAATTTTGAGTTAGAAACTACTTTAGAATCTAAGAAAAAATATGATTTACTTAAAGAAATTACTCAAATCTTACCATCTCATGTCAGTGTGATTAGTGTACGTCAGCCACAACCTTTGGGTTTAGGGCATGCAGTATTGTGTGCAAAAGCTGTCATTGGTGAAGATGATTTTGCAGTACTCTTACCCGATGTTCTTGTCAAAGATTCAGCAGAGCGTAATGATTTAAGTTTGATGATTCAACGTTTCGATGAAACCCATGCATCACAAATTATGGTTGAAGCCGTACCAGATCACATGGTAGATCAATACGGCATTGTCGATGTTGCATCGACACCTGCAGAAGGTCAAAGCATCCAAATGCAAGGGATTGTAGAAAAGCCAGCAGTCGGTTCAGCACCGTCAAATTTATCAGTCGTTGGTCGTTATATTTTACCTGCCAAAATTATGCAACTTTTAGAGCAAACACCAAAAGGTGCGGGCAATGAAATCCAACTGACCGATGCTATTGCTATGTTGCAGCAAACAGATCAAGTTGAAGCCTATCGCATGAAAGGTCAAACGTTTGACTGTGGTAGCAAGTTGGGTTATTTAAAAGCTGTGCTGCATTATGGAGTAGATCATCCAAAATTAGGTGAGGAATTTAAGGCATTGATCAAAGATCTAAAACTATAAAAAGAGACACATATGAAAGTTGCAGTATTTGGACAGACGCTGTATGCAGGTGTTTTTGCAGGGTTAATGGCTGAAAGTGGTCATCAGGTCTTTTGGTGTGATGTTTTAAAAAAACCAACATCAGAGCAAGCCTATATCCAAGATGAAGCGGTTAAGCGACTGCTTAATCAACAGCAAGCCAATGGTTTTTTAAAATACTGCAACTTTTCCCATATTCCTTTAGATATCGATGCTTATTTTTTTAGTTTTAATCCCACTGAAGATATTCAAGCAATAGAGATCTTAAAAGAATTAAAATCTCGACCAATAATTCATCCTAAACTGATGATGAATGCTTCAACTTTAGGATTGCATGGTACTGAAAAATTTGCACGTATTTTATCGGAAGATGATTGGGTTTATCTGCCTGATATTATCCAAGAAGGTAACGCTTTAACTAGCTTGACTCAGACCAAGCAATTGATCGTCGGTACTTCATCTGAACATGCTCAAACCAAAATTAAAGAGCTACTTAGACCATTATTCCCACGGACACAGCAATATCTATTTATGCCTGTGTTGGATGCGGAATTTACCAAACTGAGTATTTCTGGCATGTTGGCGACACGTATTAGTTATATCAATGATTTGGCTATTGTCGCGGAAAAATTGGGTATTGATATCGAGCAAGTACGTCAAGGCATGGCTGCGGATAGTCGTATCGGTTCATCTTATTTATATCCAGGTGCAGGTTTTGGTGGGGAAAACTTCTCCCATGATATTTTGACATTGACTCAAACAGTATTAGGTACGGGTGCAAAGAGTCAACTACTGGCACAAGTCTGGGATATTAACGAACAACAAAAAGAAATTCTATTCCGCAAATTATGGAATTATTATCATGGCGATTTAAACGGTAAAACTGTTGCGATTTGGGGGGCTTCTTTTAAAGAAAATACCGCGCGTATTCAGCAATCTCCGATTCATACCATGTTAAAAGCCCTTTGGGCGCAAGGGGTCACAGTGAAGTTACATGATCCTCAAGCTTTGCCTGAAATTGAAAAAATTTATAGGCATCGTCCTGATTTAATCTACTGCACAAACCAATATGACGCAGTCAAGGATGCACATGCGCTGTGTTTGCTGACCGCTTGGAAGCAATATTGGAGCCCAGACTATGCTGAATTATTAAAAACCATGTCCCATCCACTGATTTTGGATGGGCGAAATATTTATGATCCAAGTTATGTGAAAGCGCAAGGATTTGCTTATATGGGGGTAGGTCGCTAATGAGCAGTCATGCAAAACCTTATGCTGTTGAAGATCGCACGACAGTCATACAACAATTAAACACATTGAAAGCTGAATTTGCGCAATTACATCTAACTGAGTTATTTGCCAAAGATGCCACACGCTTTGAAAAATTTTCAGTGGCTGTTTCACCGATAGTATTTGATTTTAGTAAACATCGTATTCATGCAGAGGTTTTAAGTCGTTTGGTCGCTTGGGCAAATGCGCAAGAGCTCACGCCTTGGATCAAGCGTTTATTCTCTACAGAACAGATCAACTATACAGAAAACCGCGCGGCCATGCATTGGGCGCTACGCTTACCGAAACATGATCAGTCTCATCCTGAATTGGCAAAGCAAGTGCATGCACAGCTTGATCGGATGTATGCCTTGGTCAATAAAATTCATGCAGGTCAATACCGCGGTGCAACGGGTGAAGTGATTCAGGATGTGGTCAATATTGGTGTAGGGGGATCAGACTTAGGACCACTTATGGTCAGTCATGCACTGTCTGATTTTAAGAAAATCACAGACAAACCACTCAATGTGCATTTTGTATCCACGATGGATGGTAGTCAGCTCTCAGATTTATTACATAAGCTCCGTCCTGAAACGACACTTTTTATTATTTCATCGAAATCGTTTGGGACGATTGATACCTTATCCAATGCACAAACCGTGCGTCTATGGTTGGAAAAAGCTTTAGGTCAGGAAGCGAAAATTTTAAAACACCATTTTATTGGGGTGTCAACCAAACCTGAAAAAATGACCGCTTGGGGAATTGCACCTGAAAATCAACTGCTCCTTTGGGATTGGGTCGGCGGTCGTTATTCATTGTGGTCATGTATTGGTTTGCCGATTGCTTTAACGGTCGGTGTGGATGGCTTTAAACAGTTACTAGCTGGTGCTTATGCCATAGATCAGCATTTCCAAACAGCCCCTTTTGCTAAAAATATTCCTGTACTGATGGGTTTACTGGGTGCTTGGAACACGAATTTTCTAGATATTCAAACCCATGCGGTATTGCCTTATGACGGCCGTTTGAAATATTTTGCCTCTTATCTGCAGCAATTAGAAATGGAATCGAATGGTAAGTCGATTCAACGCGATGGCAAGAAAGTAGATTTAGATACATGTCCGATTGTGTGGGGCGAAGTAGGACCCAATGCACAGCATGCTTTTTATCAGCTATTGCATCAAGGTACGCAGTCCGTCAGTTGTGATTTTATTGCACCGGTCAAACGTTATAACGGGCAACAATTTACCTATATCGACAATGCAGATGCTTTAATCGAACAACATCATTTGGCATTATCAAATTGTTTAGCACAATCACGTTTATTGGCATTTGGTAATCAGGCATTGGATCAACATGAAGTTGCAGATTTACCTGAATATAAACAATATACAGGCAATCAACCGAGTACCACCATTTTAATGCAAGAATTGAATCCCTATAGTTTGGGCATGCTGATCGCGATGTATGAGCACAAAGTCTTTGTACAATCCGTGCTTTGGAATATCAACCCATTTGATCAGTGGGGCGTTGAAAAAGGCAAAGAGATTGCCAATCAACTGTTGCCAATTTTAAGTGGCGAACAAACAGATTTATCCAAGCTTGATGCGTCGACACAAGGTTTAATTCAGATATTAATGGGAAAAGACAATGTCTAAAGTTTTAGTGACGGGTGGTGCAGGTTATATCGGTTCGCATACCTGTGTGGAACTCCTTGATGCAGGACATGAAGTTGTCGTACTGGATAATTTATCCAATAGCTCAAAAGAATCCTTAAATCGAGTACAGCAACTCACTGCAAAATCTTTAGACTTTGTCGAAGGTGATATTCTCGATCAAGCCATTTTGGATCAAATTTTTCAAGATCATCAGATTGATGCTGTGATTCATTTCGCAGGCTTAAAAGCAGTAGGTGAAAGTCAGCAAATCCCGCTGAAATACTTTGAAAATAACATTGCAGGTTCGATTAGCTTAGTTAAAGCGATGGAGCGTGCCCAAGTCTTTAATTTGGTATTTAGCTCGTCTGCAACCGTTTATGATGAAGCCAATGTCTCACCACTCAATGAAGAGATGCCAACAGGGATGCCAAGCAATAACTATGGCTATACTAAGCTGATTGTTGAACAGTTATTGCAAAAACTTGCACAAGCCGATGTACGTTGGTCAATTGCATTACTGCGTTACTTTAACCCTGTTGGTGCGCACAAAAGTGGTCAAATTGGTGAAGATCCTCAGGGGATTCCAAACAACTTAATGCCTTATGTGACCCAAGTGGCTGTGGGTCGTCGTGAAAAATTGTCGATTTTTGGTAATGATTACGACACAGTTGATGGCACGGGGGTACGTGATTATATCCATGTGGTGGATTTGGCCAATGCCCATTTATGCGCACTGGAAAATCGTTTAAATGCACAAGGTTGTCGCGCTTGGAATATTGGGACAGGCAATGGCTGTTCAGTGCTAGAAATTAAAAATACCTTTGAAAAAGTGAATGGTATTGAGATTCCTTTCGAATTTTCACCGCGTCGTGCAGGGGATGTCGCAACATCATTTGCAGATAATGCGCGTGCAGTTGCTGAATTGGGTTGGACGCCAAAATTGAATCTGGAAGATATGTTGGCAGATAGTTGGAATTGGCAAAAACAAAATCCAAATGGCTATCGTGAATAAAAAATGGAGCGTTACAACGCTCCATTTTTTTATGTGGTTTTAAGCCTGAATGAGTTGAGTGAGCTCATCGATATAAGCTTGCATCGGCTTTGGATTTTTGTCTTTACGGCTTTCAATATTTAAACGGAGTAATGGCTCTGTATTTGAAGCCCGTACATTTAAACGCCAAGCACCAAAATCTAAACTGACGCCATCCGTTTCATCAATTTTGGGTTTTTGGTCAGCAAAATGATCAAAGATGTTTTGAATGGTTTCTTTTGTGTCCGCAACTTTAAAGTTAATCTCGCCAGAACATGGGAATTTTTCAATCATTTCCTCAACCAGAGCAGAGAGTGGTTTTGCCGTTTCAGAGACAACCGAGATTGCCAATAACCATGGAATCATGCCACTGTCGCAATAGGCAAAATCACGGAAGTAGTGGTGCGCTGACATCTCACCACCATACACTGCATTGTGTTCACGCATTTTATCTTTAATGAAGGAGTGGCCTGATTTCGATTGCACAGCTTCACCTTGATATTGTTCAACAATATCGAAGGTATTCCACACCAAACGCGGATCATGCACAATTTTTTCGCCTTTTTGTTTCAGTAAAAATGCTTGTGCTAAGAGACCGACAATGTAATACCCCTCAATGAATTGACCTTTTTCATCAAAAAGGAAACAACGGTCAAAGTCACCATCCCACGCGATGCCCATGTCAGCCTGATATTGCAGTACAGCATTGGAGGTACTTGCACGGTTTTCGACTAAGATGGGGTTGGGAATACCATTTGGGAAGTTGCCATCTGCTTCATGGTGAATTTTGATGAATTCAACTGGAATATTCAGGGTTTTAAATTTTTCTTCGATCGCATCGATCACATGACCTGCAGCACCATTCCCCGCATTGACCACGAGTTTTAAAGGTTTGATTTTTGTAGAGTCAATATAGGTCATCAAATGATCAATAAATTCAGGCAAGATATTATATTGTTGAGTTGTACCTTTGTTTTCGACTGCTTTAAACTGATTTTTTTCAGCAAGAAGTTGGATATCTTTTAAACCCGAGTCTGCACCAATCGGACGAGCATTTTCACGTACAAGCTTCATGCCGTTATAGTCCATTGGGTTATGACTGGCTGTAATTTCGATACCACCTTGCACATCAAGATGGAATGCACCGAAATAAACTTCCTCAGTCCCAGTCATGCCTAAATCTAAAACATCAACGCCTGCATCATTCAGGCCATTGATGGTGGCTTGTTTCAGTGCTTCACTGGTTAAGCGCACATCACATCCGACCACTACTTTTTGAGGTTGATAAATTTCGCCATAAGCACGTCCAACACGGTATGCGATATCTTCATTGAGTTCTGTACCCAATTTTCCGCGGATATCATAGGCTTTGAAACAGGTTAATTTTTCCATGTTAAGGTTCTAATCTATTGAGCAAATTGAATACGAAAATTATAGCGATTTTATGTAAGTCAGGCATGGGCTGAGATGAAAAATTACATTTAAATTCAGTAAATTAATTTACTTTATGATGCTTATTTTTGATTGTAAATAAAGCAGTGCTCATAAGTGGATGAATTTTTTTGGAAAAAGTGCAGTGAAAGTTTATTTGTTTTAAAAAATGAATTTATAAAAATTTTAATAATAAAAAAGCCCTGATTAATATCAGGGCTTTTTTTGAATCTGGAGCGGGAAAGGAGACTCGAACTCCCGACCCCAACCTTGGCAAGGTTATGCTCTACCAACTGAGCTATTCCCGCGGAGTCTATCAATTTTTTAATTGAAAAAACTGAATGAAAAAATTTTGAGCGGGAAAGGAGACTCGAACTCCCGACCCCAACCTTGGCAAGGTTATGCTCTACCAACTGAGCTATTCCCGCATGCCGTGTATAATACAGCATGAAAAATCAGGGTCAACAACTTTATAAAAAAATATCGTGTGATTGAATAAAATTAAAGCATTTCAATGTATTTCGCTTAATTTTTGATAGGTCTTAAGCTCAAGATTAAAGCGTAACTCTCTAATGGCGGTGTGGTTTATTTACTTTTTATTCTAAAACTTCACGGTATACTGCTGGCAACCAATGAATGCGTGTGGAATGTAGCATGACTTTAGAGCAACAATTAATTGAACGTTTACAACAATTGTCTCCTGTGCACTTGGACGTGGTGAATGAGTCATCAGGTCATGGTGGCTATTTCCCTGGTAAAGAATCGCATTTTAAAGTCACTGTTGTAAGTGAAGTGTTTCAAGGCTTACGTTTAGTACAACGCCATCAAAAAGTATATGCACTGGCGGGTGACCTATTGAGTCCAGGAAAGATTCATGCTTTGGCGATTCATGCTTATGTGCCAACTGAATGGACTGGTCAAGCGCCAAATAGTCCTGAATGTGCACATGCACCGAAAGCTTAAATTTTAAAAGTAGGAGAGTGGCTGCAATGGATACACACTTAGTCATTAAAATCGTGCATATGTCGAGTTTGCTCTTGTTGATCATTGCTGTATTAGCACGTGCGACAACCTTATATTTTGGCGTCGAAAATCAACAACCCAATCCGAAAGGACGTAAGGCTTATGTTGCGCTTCAACATTTGGCATTTACTTTGATCATTGGGACAGGCTTGATTTTATTGTTTTTGAATAATTTTCAAGTTCAGCCTTGGTTCTATGCCAAAGTGGTCTTGGTGATCGTGATGTTATCTTCATTAATTAAAGCATATCGCCAAGATGCGTCTGTATTGTTAATTCAACGTCGTGCGGGGGTACTGATTAGTTGTGTCGCATTTATGGCCATTATTGGCATCGTGATGATTAAGCCAACTTTTGGTTAATTGTTAGACACAATCGCTTAGGCTCTCACCCCTCTAGGTTAAACTTCATCTATAAAGTGAATTGAGCCTAGAGGGAATGATGCGTACACGTGTGGTGTTTAATCAAAAAGGTGGCGTTGGTAAATCCAGTATTACGGTAAACTTGGCTGCACTGAGTGCACATCAGGGTTTTAAGACGCTTGTCATTGACCTCGATCCTCAGGCCAATTCTAGTCAGTATCTATTGGGGGATGATGCGACTTATAATGCCGATAAACCTGCACTAGAACCCAATATTGAAAATTTTTTCGAAGATGTATTGGCGAATCAGTCGAGCAAAGGTTTGATTGGTCAAGCCATTGGAAATTTGCTCAAAAATAAAAATAAAGGCTTAGAAGCTTATATACATCAGTCACCATTCCCATCTCTCGATGTTTTGCCTGCAAGTCCCTCGCTTGGTGCTTTAGAACATAGCCTCGAATCCAAACATAAAATTTATAAGCTGCGTGACGCGATTCAGCATCTAGCAGGGACTTATGATCGGATCTATATAGATACACCGCCTGCATTTAATTTTTTTACGTTGTCGGCATTAATTGCAGCAGACCGAGTGTTGATTCCATTCGATTGTGATGTCTTTTCTAAGCGTGCCTTAAAAACTTTGATCGAAAACATTATAGAAACTCAAGATGATCATAATGATCGCTTGGAAATTGAAGGTATCATTGTTAACCAGTTTCAAGCGCAAGCAAAACTTCCTCGTGAAGTGGTACAGCAGCTCAGAGATGAGCAACTACCTGTGCTCAATGCGATGTTGCCACCGTCGGTATTGATGAAAGAATCTCATCATAAAAATATGCCGTTAATCTATTTAAATACAGATCATAAATTGACGCAGGCCTACCAATCATTGTTCAATGAAATCGAGAATAAATAAGATTTGAGAAAAGTATGAACTCACGCGCGATGAAAATGGTCATGCAACTTAGTGCAGTCGGTACGGTTGCTGTATTGATGACTGCTTGTGCGACAACGGTTAAACCGAGTTATGTTTCTCCGACGCAATATCAAGCATTGAACTGTGTACAACTTGGTGCTGAATTCAATCGTATTCAGCAGTACATCAATAATGGTGTACAACCGCCTAAACGTACAGGTGTTGGCGTTGGTCTAGGTGTTGGTGGTGGTTGGGGCCGTGGCGGTTGGGGCTTTGGTCCTTCAGTTTCCGTCAATATGGGACAGTCATCGAATACCAAAAATACTGAATTGTCGCGCTTATATGGTGAGCAAGATGCGATCTCACAAGCGGCAACATTTAAAAATTGTCCTTATGTTCCTAAGCGTCAACAGCAAGCTCAGTAATTTAAAAGGGCTGTTCAATCTGAGCTTGAGCAGCTTTTTTTTAGCAAAATGTTTCAATGTAAATTTATTAAAATCAAAATCTTATAAAATTATTAACTGAAAATAGACGTGACATTCATTATTCCTTCACTTTAAAAACTTGTCTTTAATTTCGTTTTTCGTTTAAGGTGTGCCTCCTCTAAATCTCTGATTTTAATCTATGGTAGAAAGTTGGCTTTATATTTTTGCAGTGTTCGCGGTATTACTTATTCCCGGTCCAACCAATGCATTATTGGCTAGCGCAGCACATCACCATGGTGTATTAAAAGCATTCTATTTCGTACCTCTTGAGTTACTGGGTTATATCTACGGCATTAGCATTTGGGCACTGTTGGTGCATTTAACCCTACCAATTTGGCCAATGCTGATTCATATCTTACATTTGGTGAGTGCAGTTTATGTGATTTGGATGGCTTTTCATTTATGGAAAGCTTCACACCTTAAGCAATTGAGCCAAAAAAACATTCGAATGAGTCGCAGTCATCTTTTTAAATCGACTCTGAAAAATCCAAAATCTATTTTGTTTGCAGTTGGTATTTTTCCAGCATGGACTTGGGATTCTTTTCAAAACTATTTTTTAGTTTTGGGTGTATTCACCTTATGTTTAATTCCATGTGCTTTATTTTGGATGTATTTTGGTCGTAAAGTCTTGGCAGGGAATCAGACGGTGGTCAGCGCAGATCGCTTATACAAAGGTTCTGCCATGTTACTTATGCTCAGTATGTTACCTGTCATTATTGGATTTTTCTAAGCCATTCAATATTTTGTCGTGATAAAAAAAGCAGATTCTTGGTGGAGAATCTGCTTTTTTTTGAAGCCTAAGATCATTACATCATTTCGGGATTTTTCTTTGGGAAAAACTTGTGGCGAATAAAGCCAATGATCCCCGGCAATACGCTTAGAATAATGATTCCGAAAATTAAATGGGTGAAATTGTCTTTCACAATCGGCATATTACCGAACAAATAACCCAAGGTGATAAACGAAGAAATCCACAAGAAAGCACCAACGACATTGTAAGTAATGAAGTATTTGTAGTTCATGCTTCCTGCACCAGCGACGAAGGGTGCAAATGTACGCGCGAATGGGACAAAACGCGCAAAAATAATGGTTTTACCACCGTGTTTTTCGAAGAATTTTTGCGTATAAACCAAATGTTTTTTATTGATAAATCGAGATTCAATCTCAAAAACGCGTGGTCCAATATATTTTCCAATATGATAATTTAAGGTATCACCCAATACTGCCGCAGTGAATAACAACATGCCCAAGAGCCACGGATCCATTGCACCTGTTGAGGCTGCTAACGCACCTGCTGCAAACAGTAAACTGTCCCCGGGTAGAAAAGGCATGACCACCAAGCCCGTTTCTACGAAAATAATCAGGAATAAAATTCCGTAAATCCAAATGCCATAATTGGTAATAAATTCAAGTAGATGGTCATCTACATGCAGAATAAAATCGATTAAATCCATGAGGGGTGAACTGAGCAAAAATGTGTTCAAATGCTAACAGCCATCGGCGCTGATGTCAGTAGTCAATTGATTTAAATTATAGGTGAATTATTGTTCTGATTATGCAACGCTGATTCTTTGTATTGATTATTTATCCTAAAAATAAAAGCTACTAATCTAGGGTCATTACCAAAAACAAAACATAGATAGGTCACCCAATGTTTAATCCAAATCAAGTGATTCAAAAAATTGTTGCTCAACCCACAGTGCATGCAACTTTAACCTTCGTCGCACGTGTCCTTTTAGCATATATCTTTATTGTGGCGGGATGGGGCAAACTCGCAGGTTATAGCGCGACAGTTGGATATATGGAAGCGATGGGTGTGCCAGGTGCATTATTGCCAATAACCATTTTGGTTGAACTGGGTGGAGGCTTAGCACTGTTGTTTGGAGTGCAAGCACGATTATTCGCAGCAGCTTTAGCTGGTTTCAGTTTAGTTACCGCATTTCTTTTTCATGGTACACCTGAAGATTCGATACATTTCATGAAAAACTTTGCTATGGCGGGTGGTCTAATCTTTCTCGTATTGCATGGTGCAGGTCAATGGAGTGTGGATCAGCGTTTTGAAAAATAAATGACGAATACGCAATGCAGGTGAAATGAGAGAATTATTCGCCTGCTGCATCGTGATCTGAATGTAACGCCAAAGCTTGTATGATCAAAGCAATCGACTGAAATTGTTGAATAAAAAGACAATATTTAATAATAATGTATTGAAATATAGAGAGATTTGAATAGTGTGCGTAAGCTTAATAAAAATGATAGAATAGCGCGCTAATCCTTCGTTAGCCTTTCATAGTTGTTATCATGACTACCAATACTCAAATTACCGAAGATCGTATCCTGATTTTGGATTTCGGCTCTCAATATAGCCAATTGATCGCACGTCGTGTACGTGAATCAGGCGTATATTCTGAAATGTATGCTTTTGATATGTCGGAAGAGGACATCCGCGCATTTAATCCAAAAGGGATTATTCTTTCAGGTGGTCCTGAGAGTGTTCACGTTGAAGGCAGCCCACGTGCGCCAGAAGTTGTGTTTAACTTAGGCGTACCAGTATTGGGTATTTGTTACGGTTTACAAACGATGTCTGCTCAGTTGGGCGGTAAAGTTGAACCGGGTACAGTTCATGAGTTTGGCTATGCTGAAGTCGATATTAAAGTACGTGATGCTTTAATTGGCGATCTTGAAGATTCAGCAGACAAATTGAAAGTATGGATGAGTCATGGCGATAAAGTGACTCAAATTCCAGAAGGTTTCCAAATTACTGCAAGTACACCAAGCTGCCCAGTGGCAATGGTGTCTGACGAAGCTCGTCGTTTCTACGGTATCCAGTTCCACCCTGAAGTAACCCATACTGCTAAAGGTAAAGAGTTACTTGAGAACTTTGTACAAAAGATCTGTGGTTGCCGTAGCCTATGGAATTCTGAAAACATCATTGATTTGCGTGTTGAACAATTACGTGAACAGATTGGTGATCAGAAGGTTCTTCTTGGTCTTTCAGGTGGTGTAGATTCATCTGTTGTGGCTGCATTGCTTCACAAAGCAATTGGCGATCAATTGACATGTGTATTCGTTGACAATGGTCTTCTTCGTTTAAATGAAGGGGATCAAGTGATGGAAATGTTTGCGAAAAACATGGGTATCCGTGTGATTCGTGCTGATGCTGAACAACGTTTCCTTGATGCTTTGGCAGGTGAAGTTGATCCTGAAGCAAAACGTAAAATTATTGGTCGTGAGTTCATTGAAGTATTTGCTGAAGAAGCACGTAAGCTTGATGGCGTGAACTTCCTTGCGCAAGGTACGATTTATCCTGATGTGATTGAATCTGCTGCAAGCAAACAAGGTAAAGCGCATGTGATTAAATCACACCATAACGTGGGTGGTTTACCCGAAGATCTCGCTTTTGAATTGGTTGAGCCAATTCGTGATTTATTTAAAGATGAAGTACGTCGTTTGGGTACAACTTTAGGTTTACCATTTGAGATGCTTTATCGTCATCCATTCCCAGGACCAGGTCTTGGTGTTCGTATCTTGGGTGAAGTGAAGAAAGAGTATGCTGACATTCTTCGTTTAGCCGATGACATCTTCATGCAAGAACTTCGTGCAAGTGGTTGGTATGACAAAACTGCACAAGCATTCGCTGTATTCCAACCTGTGAAATCTGTGGGTGTAGTCGGTGATGGTCGTCGTTATGCATGGGTGATTGCACTTCGTGCGGTTGAAACAGTTGACTTTATGACGGCTCGTTTCGCACATCTTCCTTATGATCTTGTTGATAAAATCTCTACTCGTATCATGAATGAGATTGCAGAAGTTTCACGTGTTGTTTATGACGTATCGTCTAAACCACCAGCTACGATTGAATGGGAGTAATTTAGGGCTTTCAAGAAACAACGTTTCTTGCCTAAATTACGCCAAGCGCTATGCGTAATGTAATTGAAGAAATTTAATGAAAAAGGACGCTTTGGCGTCCTTTTTGTTTTAATATATTTAAAAATAACAATGCCTTGAAAATATGTATACCCATTACGATTTGATGTTACCACTTCTAAAAATGATGCAAGCAAATGATAAGGTTTATAGCTTGCAAGAGGCTTATCAGTACTTGATTTCGGTACTAAACTGCTCCGAAGAAGAAGCGAATGCCACGATGGAAGATGGTCGTAATATCATTTTTTATCGTTTGCAATGGGCTAAGACGTACTTAAAAAAAGCAGATTTACTTGAGTATCCTAAGAAAGCTCATTTTCAGCTATCTAAAACAGGAAAAAGTCTTGATCTAAATAAAGTCAAAACAATCAATACTAAGTATCTTTCACAATTTGGTTCATTTAATGAGTTTCGAAAGTTAAACCCTAAAACAGATAAAGAAACTAAAATTGAGACAAGAAAAAAAGATATGTTGGTGGAAGACCTTACACCACCTGAAATAATCGCAGAACAGGCAAGAATCTTAAAAGATGATTTGAAGAATGAATTATTAAGCTTGATTAGAAATAATTCGCCACGATTTTTTGAAAGACTCGTTGTCGACCTCCTTGTTGCCATGGGTTACGGTGGTTCACATCAAGATGCAGCGCAAGCCATTGGTAAAACCAACGATGGTGGAATTGATGGTGTGATTAGTGAAGATCGTTTAGGATTAGATAAGATTTATATTCAAGCCAAGCGTTGGGAAAATACAGTTGGTCGTCCTGATATTCAGCAGTTTAAAGGTGCATTGGCAGATCAAGTTGCAAAGAAGGGTGTATTTATTACTACCTCAAGTTTTAGTAAAGAAGCTGTCGAATCTGCAAGGAAATCAGGCATTGTACTGATTGATGGCGATAAACTCACTACATTGATGATTGAATTTGGTTTAGGTGTGCAAGTTGAGCGTAGTTTTCATATCTACAAAATAGACCAAGATCGCTTTGATGAAGATAATTTTTGATTATCCGAGGACCTGCCAAGCATTCTATTTTTAATACATACAAAACTCCAATTGTCCTACTCATAGTATTCAGCGTATTAAGTCTAAGGTGGTTCAATTTGCATGACCTTGTTAATATCTATAACAAAGATAGCCATTTGCCAAACTTTTAGGATAACAACATGACCAATAATACTTATACCGAATTGTCTCATTCAGAAGACTGTGAAAAGCACGCCAACCAATTTATTCAGGAATTTCCACTGCGCCGTGCAGAAATTGGTCAAGGAACAGTGATCAAACGCGCTTTACCAAGTCGCCATAAGCGTATGATTGGCGCATGGTGCTTCTTAGATCATGCAGGTCCTGTGACATTTGAAGCTGGACAAGGTCTAGATGTTGGTCCACATCCACATATTGGTCTACAAACCTTTACTTGGATGATTGAAGGGACCATGTTGCATAGCGACAGCTTAGGTACAACAGATCAGCTGATTCAGCCCAAGCAAGTCAACCTCATGACAGCAGGTCGAGGTATTTCACATACTGAAGTCGCGCCAGCGAATGAAACAAAAATGCATGCTGCCCAACTTTGGATTGCATTGCCTGATGACAAACTTACCATCGATCCAGCTTTTAATCACTATCCAGAATTACCTGTCGTCAATCAGTCAGGTATCGAATTTACGGTATTGGTCGGTGAGTATCTAAATACAGTATCACCAGTCAAAGTACATACAGAGCTTTTAGGTGTTGATTTATTTGCGCAAACAGCCGCTAAAGGACGTTTACCTTTAAATCCAAAGTTTGAATATGGATTCATGGCGCTTGAAGGTACAGCAACTATTAATGGTCATCATTTAGATGAAGACAATATGGTGATTTTAGAGCCAGGGCTAGAACATGTGGAAGTAGAAATCCATGACAATAGTCGTGTACTGCTTTTGGGCGGTGAGCCATTTGAGTCACCAATTTTATTATGGTGGAATTTCGTTGGACGTACGCAAGAAGAAATCAAAATTGCACGTGATCAATGGATAGCAGAAGATCCACGTTTTGGGTCAATTCCATCATACCAAGGCGAGCGTTTGAAAGCTCCGATATTGCCTGATAGCATGCGTCCATCTAAATAATAAGACAAAGAAGGAAAATAAAATGGCAACGATCGCAAATGCAAAGGTCACCACACTACCTGAAAAATGGGGTGGTGAAATTCAATCTGGTCAGCACACATTTCTCACCGATAAACCTGAATCATTCCAAGGTTTAGATCGTGGGCCTGCACCGTATGATTTTATTTGTTCAGGATTAATTTCCTGCACAATGATCACATTACGGATGTATGCAGAGCATAAAGGACTTGATTTAGGCGAATTTAGTGTTGAGGCAGATTTTAAAGCCAATAAAGAAGGGCAGGAATGGATTGAGCGTCGTTTAAGTTTTAAAACTAACTTGGATGAAGCACTACAAGAAAAAGTTTTAAATGTGTGCCAAAAAACACCCGTCACTAAAACATTGCTCAGAAGCGTCGAAATTAAAACAACAATTGTTTAAATATAGACAATTTAATAGGCATCAACATTCTGTATTTTTGTAATTTACAGCTAAAAAGAAGACATTTTGTGTAAAGCAGGATGTCTTTTTTTTATTCAAAATGGCTATATAGAGAGAAATAAAATTAGGTGGTCTTATGCTGACATTACATCATTTAGAAAAATCACGTTCTTCAAGAATTATTTGGGCGCTAGAAGAGTTGGGTGCTGAATACCAAATTCAACATTATAAAAGATTGCCAACTTACGCCGCTCCAACAGAATTGAAGAAGGTTCATCCTTTGGGGAAATCACCAGTGATTACTGATGATAATTTAGTGATCGCAGAATCTGCGGTGATTTTAGACTATCTGGCAGATCGCTATGATACTCAGCATCAATTTAAACCCCAGTCACAGCCGGACTTAACACAATATCAGTATTGGATGCATTACGCTGAAGGCTCATTAATGCCACTTTTAGTGATGACCTTAGTTCTCTCGTTTGTACCTCCTAAAGTACCTTTTGTGATTCGACCAATTGCCAATAAAATTATTGATGGGGTGACTGATGGATTTATACAACCGCGTCTCGCTGAACATATTGAATTTTTAGAACAGCATTTGGCGCAACATGAATTTTTTACATCTCAGTTTTCATTTGCAGATATCCAAATGAGTTTTCCCTTGATCGCGATGGATGAACGCTTAAATGGAAAATATCCGAACATTCATGCCTATGTAAAACGCATAAAACAAAGACCTGCTTATCAGCGAGCGGTTATCAAGGGGGGTGATTAAGATGGCGGATCAGGCAGTGAAATTAATCTTCCTGCCCGGAGCATCTGGAAGTACTGCATTTTGGAAACCTGTTCAATCACATTTTGAATCTGAGTACGACACGCATATCATTGCTTATCCCAGTTTTGGTGAATATCCTGATCATCCACATGTAAATTCAATGTCAGATTTACAAGATTATGTATTTGATCATCTTCAACACCCAAGTATTCTGATCGCTCAATCTATGGGTGGGGTCATTGCTGTTCAAGCGGCGTTGAGGTATCCAAAATTGGTTCAAGGTTTGGTGTTGGTCGCTACGTCAGGTGGCGTTGATTTAACAGCATTTCATGTTAAAGATTGGCGTTCAGAATATCAAAATGAATATGAAGTGCCTCATTGGTTTATTGATGGTGAAACCAAATTAGATGAACGGCTTGCTGAAATTGAATGTCCTGTACTATTAATCTGGGGCGGAGATGATGACATTAGTCCTGTTGCAGTAGGCGAGTATTTAAATCACGCTTTTAAGTATTCAGAGCTGAATGTGATCCCGAACGGACAACATGACTTAGCTAAAGTTTATGCGCCAGAGTGTATTTCTTTTATTCAGCGCTACTTAGCAAAATTTTAGGTTTGCTCTAGACTAAAAAAGGATGCTAATCGCATCCTTTTTTTTGATTATCGTTTTACAACGATTGAATCAATACCGCTGTGTTGTAGGGTTTGCTGAGCGATGACAGCAGCTTCTTGAGAGTCATAAGGTCCAGAGACAACCCGATACCAGGTTTGACCGCCTTCCGTGGTTTTAATGACATCTGCAGATAAGCCGTTGAGAATAATTTCAGCACGACGTGCATCAGCACTGTCTGGATCTGGATAACTTCTGACTTGTAAAAGGTAGCTACTCGCCACGGGTTGAGGTTCTGCATTTTCAATCAGTTCACCCTCGGTTGTTGTAGCATCAGTAACCACAGGTGCTTCCACGATGACAGGTGCGGTGTTCACTTGCTGATTTTCAGGTACAGCTTGATCGGGGATTGGAGTCACTTGTTGTTGAGGCAATAAATCGTAGAAGCGATAATCTTTATTCGTATCTTCTTGATAATGTTCAGATTGAATATCATTGCTTTTTGGTTGGACTGGCGCCCACGGTTTCCATAGCATTAAGGCTACGGCAAAACTCAGTACAATTAAAATCAGAACAAGCATACCTAACCATTTTGGTATTAATGGTTGTTTAGGTTTGTTAGGTCTTTCTGATACACCACGCTGCGTTTTTCCAAACACTTGGAAACCTCTCTTATTTTAAGATCATGCAATGGAAAATTGGATTACCATCACATGGAATTATTATCTCATTTTTTTCAATAATAAAAGTCTAAAGAGGTGAATCTTTTAAAAAGATTCACCTTCGATGACTTACATGCTTTCAGGTGCAGAAACGCCTAAAAGCTCTAAACCATTTTTCAAAACTTGACGAACATTTACCGATAACAACAAACGTGCTTGGGTCAGATCAGCATCATCACCGAGTACTTTATTTTCGTTGTACCAACCATGGAACAATGCTGCAAGTTCTTTTAAGTAGTTACCTACTTGATGCGGTTCATGGCTGTTTGCAGCACGTGCAATAATTTCAGGGTAGGCTGCAAGTTTTGCTAAGATTTCAGTTTCAGCTTCTAATTCAAGCTTTGCGGCAAAACCACGCGCAGTGGTCGCATCGAAGTTGATGTTCAAGCTGCTTGCTTTTTCTAGCATACGACAAATACGTGCATGAGCATATTGAATGTAATACACCGCATTGTCTTTACTTTGAGAAACCGCGAGATCCAGATCAAAGTCGATGTGCTGTTCAGACTTACGCATGACATAGTAGAAGCGAGCAGCGTCGTTGCCGACTTCTTTACGTAGATCACGCAATGTGACAAATTGACCTGAACGAGATGACATTTGAACCATCTCACCACCACGCCATAGGCTGACGAATTGTACTAATAACACAGTCAGTTTTTTCGAGTCATATCCCATCGCATCAATCGCTGCTTTTACTCGTGCGATATAACCGTGGTGGTCTGAACCCCAAATATCAATAATGTCAGTATAACCACGTTGAAGTTTATTCAGATGGTAAGCAATGTCAGATGCGAAGTAAGTGGTTTGACCATTACGACGTTTTACAACACGGTCTTTTTCATCACCAAATTCTGTTGATTTGAACCAAATGTTGCCATCTTTCTCATAGAGGAAGCCGCGTTGATCAAGTGTTTGTAATGCTTCTTCAATTTTTTCAGTCAATGATGCTTCACTGAACCATTGGTTGAAAGTCACACCAAATTCACCAAGATCATCTTTAATATCATCAAGAATTGCTTTTAACGCAGCTTGATGAAAAACGCGATAACCTTCACCTATTAACGTCTGCGAGTTAAAAATTAGACCATCAATATGTTTTTCTTTATCGCCAGAAAGTACAACCTTGTTGCCTTCGGCATCAAGTTCTTCAGCATATTGCACATCTTCTGGCACATCTTTATAAACATCAGCTACAGGGCGAACATATGCATCGCCGTCTTGATCAATAATGCTTTGTGCAATTTCTTTAACGTAATCGCCTTGGTAAGCATTTTTAGGGAATACTAATGTTTGACCAGTTAACTCAAGGTAACGTAGATAAGTAGACGTCGCTAAAATGTCCATTTGACGACCAGCGTCATTCACATAGTATTCACGATCGACTGTAGCACCAGTTGCTTCAAGTAAATTCGCAACCGTCATGCCATATGCTGCGCCACGACCGTGACCCACATGTAAGCTTGATGTCGGGTTCGCAGAGACAAACTCAACTTGGATTTTTTTCGTAGCATTTACTTGTGTACGACCAAAATCATTAGCTTGTGCCTGAATAGCATCAAGAACAGCAAAACGTTGGTCTGCATTCAAGAAAAAGTTGATAAAACCAGGACCGGCGATTTCCGCTTTACTGATATCAGCAACTTCTGGCAGTGCAGCAAGAATTTTTTCTGCTAAATCACGAGGCTTCATACCTGCAGCTTTAGACGCGATCATTGCGATATTCGAAGCGAAGTCACCATGGCTTCGGTCTTTGGTTCGCGTTAAGTTTCCGCTGTTGTTAAAGTCAGATGGGAGGACCCCTTCAGCTTGAAGAGATTGCACTGCATGATCGAGAGCTGCTTGTATTGCCGTATTCATAATTTATCGAAAAATTAATGTCGCAGAAAAACGACAAATATAGCAAATTTAGCGCTCATTAGCGAAGCAGATTTGCGTTGAATAAAACTTATCCGACATAAAAAATAATAAAATCAGTTTTTTTAATCACTATGCGCTATTTGCAGAATTAACGATGATGAAATTAATCTTTTACATCTAATGCATATCGATGATTGAATTGAGCCTGATTGTCTTTATCTCATTTAATGTGAATTTAAATAGAAATCAGGCAATTTTATGACTCGAAATTAAGCCATACACGTGACAGGCTTATTTAGTAATTCTGCTTTACCATTTTGGAAAGTGTATAACTTAGATGCATGGAAGATTTTAATGGTTTTGGCCTTTTGAGCAGCAGTTTGAAATGTCGCTAATTTTTTTTGATTCGCCAAACTAAAAGGATTTCCGTAATTCTTATTGTCGAGTAGTACTTGGATCGTTCCAACTTCAGGCTGAAGACTATTTAAAATTTCTGATCCTTCCGCATTTTGTATGCTGAGACTTGGTTTTTGGACACTATTCTTACAATTTAAGCGCAGGAACAGCATGTGACCATCAACTGCTTTGTTTTGTAAGTCATAAATTCCTTGAAGATCATTTTCGATATATACCCACTGACCAATCGGCATATTTTGTTTAAGTTTCTCAATTTGCTCGAGGGTGGTTTTACTAATATCAACAATGCCTTTTTTATCAATTTCAGGGGTTTTATCAGCGCGTGCTAAACCCACCATTGAAAGTGCTTTATCACCGACCTTTGAGGTCGTGTCAGTGATGGTTTGGCAACCCGTTACATTTAGTAGTGAAATAATAGTTAATGGCAAAATGGCAATTTTAGCTGTAATTTTCATGTGGATATAATAATGAATAAAGAATACGGTTGAGTCCGATATTAGCTGAATCGTTCAGATTAGTTTGCAAAAAAAAGTTAATAAACATGAATAATACATTTGAAATGTGACAGTTTTATCTAATTTTCTATCAATAGAATGATGGATTGAAGTTATAAAATTTAAAAATACTGCCAATATTATTATCAATTTTATAAATATACATTTGTCTTCATTTCGGCTTAAGCTATTTCTTAAATAAATGGTAAAAATGAAATGAAAAAGGTCTGAATTTAGGCCTGATCCATGAGATTAGAGATGACAACTGAACACACTGAAGTAAAACACCCTCTTTATACCCCTTATGCTGGCTTTACTTTGCTTGAACTACCTCTTCTTAATAAAGGCTCTGCGTTCACTGAGGAGGAGCGAGCGAGTTTTAATCTAAACGGTTTGCTGCCTCATGTGATTGAAACGATTGAAGAGCAACACCAACGTTCATATCAACAATTTACGTCATTTCATGACGACATTAATAAGCATATTTATCTGAGAAATATACAAGACACCAATGAGACTTTGTTTTATCACCTCATAGAAAATCATTTATCAGAAATGATGCCGATTATTTATACCCCAACGGTAGGTGAGGCTTGTCAACGATTTTCTGATATTTACCGCCGTCATCGTGGTGTATTTATTTCATATCCTGATCGTGCCAACATTGACGATATTTTACAAAATGTGAATAAGAATAACGTCAAAGTCATTGTAATCACAGATGGTGAACGCATTCTTGGTTTAGGTGACCAAGGGATTGGTGGGATGGGAATTCCAATCGGAAAATTATCTCTCTATACCGCATGTGGTGGTATTAGCCCAGCTTATACATTACCCATTACATTGGATGTAGGAACCAATAATGCACAGTTGCTAAATGATCCAATTTATTTAGGTTGGAATCAGCCTCGTATTAGTGGCGATAAATACTATGACTTTGTGGATGACGTACTTCGTGCGATTAAACGCCGTTGGCCAAAAGCTTTGATTCAATTTGAAGATTTTGCTCAAAAAAATGCAATGCCATTGCTGGAAAAATATCGTGATCAATATTGTTGTTTTAATGATGATATTCAAGGCACTGCTGCTGTTGCAGTCGGCAGCTTAATCGCAGCAAGTCGAGCTGCAGGAAAACAATTACGTGACCAGAAAGTGGCATTCTTGGGTGCTGGTTCAGCGGGCTGTGGTATCGCTGAGCAAATCATTGCGCAAATGGTGGCTGAAGGTTTGAGTGATGCTGAGGCAAGATCAAGAATTTATATGGTCGATCGTTTTGGGTTATTGACCGATAATCAACCAAACCTTTTAGATTTTCAGCGTAAATTGGTTCAAAGTTCAGAAAATGTATCCGCGTGGGCTGATGCGGAAGGCATCATTTCATTGCTAGATGTTGTAAAAAATGCACACCCGACTGTGTTAATTGGTGTCTCTGGACAACCGGGTTTATTCACTGAAGAAATTATTCGAACTATGGCATCCAATTGCGAGCATCCTATTGTATTGCCATTGTCGAATCCAACGTCACGCGTAGAAGCCGTACCAGCAGATATTATTCAGTGGACGGACGGTCGCGCTTTGATTGCAACTGGTAGTCCATTTATGCCAGTTAATTATCAAGATAAGCTACACAATATTTCTCAGTGTAATAACTCTTATATTTTCCCAGGGATTGGCTTAGGGGTGATTGCTGTGCAGGCAACGCGTGTTACAGACAATATGCTGATGGCATCAAGCATGGCGTTAGCAGATTGCTCTCCAAAATTGCAAAACCCTGACGACGACTTACTTCCTGATCTCAATGATTTGCAGAAAGTTTCCCGAATCATCGCGTTTAAGGTTGCAAAAGCGGCAATTGAGGATGGTGTTGCTTTGCCATTGAGTGATGAGCTGATCGAAAAAAGTATTGAAGATAATTTCTGGAAGCCTGAATATCGCCGTTATAAGCGAATTCCATTTTAAAAAAAACTTGAATTTTCAATATAAATTCATTGGAAATAAATAGGAATCAATGCGTTGGTTCCTATTTTTTGTTTAGAATAATTACAATATTTAAAAGCAAGATTGAGCGGAATACGCTACAATTTTCAAAAATCATAATAATAGCTTTAATCATTCTATGCTCAATAATATCAATTCAATTATAGAAGGCTTGGGTCTTAGCCCGCAAAAGCGCGCGTTACATATTAAATTTTCTAATCCAATATTAGATAGCCAGGTTTTCATTCAACGAATTCAGGGTCAACACTTTATTAATCAAGGCTTAAAAGCTGAAGTATTATGCTTATCGACGAATGCGCATTTACAACTTAAGCAATTCATTGGTTGTTTAGTGGCTGTCGATCAAGTTACGGATCTTGGAAAATTAGCTCGGACTACTGGGGTCGTGACAGGGGTGAGCCAAGGTCAAAGTGATGGAGCGTTGACCTTATATAAGCTGACCGTTGAGGATGCAACCTCACTTTGGCACAAACGCCGCAACAGCCGTGTATTTATGAACAAATCCGTGGTTGATATCACTGAGATTATTTTTAAAGAGTGGCAGACGAAAAGCGTGTTATTTAGTGCCGCTTTGAGTCTGTCAACGGCGGGTTTAAAAGCATCATATGATATACGTCCATTTGTGATGCAAGCCAACGAATCAGACTATGATTTTCTAACACGCTTATGGCGGAGTGAAGGCATTAATTGGTTGATTGATGAGACAGATCAAACTGTGCCATTCTCAGCGAAAGAAATTCAATCACAAAAATTAAGGCTAATAGATGAAAATAGCCAGTATGAGCCTTTAGATCGACGCACGCTCAGATTCCATCGCAGTCATGCAACAGAACGTTTTGATACGATTACCAGTTTTATTGCTCAACGCTCAATACAATCTACAGCAATTCAGGTGCAACGTTGGCAGGGCGATATACTTGCGCAAGATCAAGATGATTATCAACTCAGTGCTCATCAACATAGTGACCAGTTGGACAATGAAACGTTAAGTCTAGAACAAGCATGGACTGTGAGTCCTGCTTGGATTGCTGATTTAAAAGGTGAAGATCAAGCCACTCTATCAAACAATTCACAACTGCAAAAACTGAATACACAACTCAATCAATACCAAGATTTGCAGGCTAAATACTTTACTGCGGTGAGTAGCGTTCGAGATGCCAATGTTGGGTATTGGTTTGAATTTATGGGTCATCCAGAAATAGATCAACATCAAGGGGCAGATCGCCAATTTATTATTTTAGGAAAACATTTTTTTAATCAAAATAATTTACCTAAAGATTTAAATAATCAAATTGAAACATTAATTGATTTAAGTCGTTGGAAAAAGACAAAAACAGATGAGCGTTTATCTACAGAACTGAGTTTAGTGCGCCGAGCTATACCTATTGTTCCAGAATATGATCCATTGAAACATCGTCCAGTTGCTTATCCTCAACGGGCAAAAGTGGTTGGTCCTGAAGGTGAAACGATCTATGTGGATCAGTGGGGACGTATTAAGGTTCGCTTCGTATTTACACGTAATGATGATCATCAACATGATGGTGGTGCAGGGTCGAATGATAATGATACAGACTCTGCATGGGTTGATGTTTTAACTTCTTGGGCTGGGGAGGGTTATGGATCAAGATTCCATCCACGTATAGGTGAAATTGTAGTCATTGATTTCTTTGATGGAAATGTTGATCGACCTTTCGTTGTTGGGCGTTTACATGAGGCTGAACGTCATCAAACTAAGTTTGATGTTAAGGGGCAGTTACCTGATACAAAAAAACTCAGCGGAATTCGCACGGCAGAAGTTGGTGGCTCTGGATTTAACCAACTCCGATTTGATGATACGACAGGACAAATTAGTACTCAGTTGCAAAGTAGTCATGCGGCAACTCAATTGAATCTGGGTAATTTGAGTCATCCTAAGGATAAGGAGAAAAGTGATGGACGTGGAGAAGGATTTGAGCTGAGAACTGATGCTTATGGTGCTGTTCGTGCAGGGAAAGGAATGCTCATTACGACTTATGCACAAGAAAAAGCAATTGCTGACCATCTTGAAGCTGCACAGGCTCAATCATTGTTGAGTCAGAGTGAGCAGAGTATGAAAATGCTCAGTGAAATTGCAGTAAAACAACAATCGGATGCATTAAATGTAATTAGTAGATTACCTAAATTTATTCAATCATTAGAAATCAAAAGTAGTGCTCAAGCTTTGCAGTCTACAGTGAATTTATTTAAAGAGGGAATAGCGAAGGATCCATTAAATGCACTGAAAGATTGTGGTGGTTTTATTAAGGATATTGGTATTTTAGGTGGTAATACTGCTGGAATTGTGGATGAGTTTAATAGTTACTTTGAGCATGCTCAAGAAGCGGTTGATAATCTCAAGGAATTTATTGATAACGTACAAGAATATGGTTCTGAAGCGATAAAGAGGAAATTTGAAAGTATTAAAAATGGGATTAAAGATAACCCATTTCAAGCACTTCAAGATGTGAGTAAAGCAATTTCGAGCGTTGACTTGAATGTGGAAGATCAACTGGTGTTATGCACTGGTTTTGGTGGTGCAAACAAAAAAGATGATATTAATCCAGTAAAAGCCTTAAGCACACTGACAGGTTTTATGGAGGGATATACTCAAGGATTAGAAAATAGTTCTGATCAAAAAAAACAAGAGCAAGGACGTTTATTTAGACAGGCACTCATGCTTTTGGCTTCACCCAATGGGATTGCATTAACAACGCCTGAGGACATTATTCTTCAAGCATCACAAGATATTGCGGAGAGTGCACAGGGTTCAATTAATTTAAGTGCGCAAAAAAATATTGTGGGGCATGCTCAAGACAAGATCAGTTTGTTTGCTGCACAGAAAGGATTTCGAGCGTTCGCAGCTAAAGGAAAAGTTGAATTACAAGCGCAAGATGATGCGATTGAAGCTATTGCACGTAAGGTGATTAAGCTTATTTCAACCGAAGATAAAATTGAAATTACCAGTCCAAAAGAAATCGTATTGACCGCAGGTGGCTCGCAACTCAAGATTAATACTAGTGGAGTATTTAGCACGACGGGTGGAAAATTTGAGAGTAAGGCAGGGCAACATTTGTTTACGGGTGGGGCAACTGTAAATGCGCAATTACCTAAGATGCCTGAGAGTGGGATATTTAGTAGAAGATTTGATTTTAGTGAACTAATTTCAAAAGAACTTTTAAAGAATGGCTATAAATATAAAGTCGTTAATCATGATAAAAAGACAGAATATATAGGTTTTCTTGATGAAAATGCTCGCACAGAGAGAATCTTTAGTGAGAACCCTGATAATGTTGAAATAGTACTATTGGGTAAATCTGAGGATGAATCAGATAAGTTGCTTCTAATTGAGGAAGAATTTACTCAAGATAAAAGTGATAGTTCAGATGAAGCATGTTGTGGAGGGCATGATGAAGATGATCATGACTATCATGATGAAGAATTTAACGATGAAAGTGATTTAGAAGCTGATTTCAACAGTTTTGGACTTTAAGGTGGATTTATGAAAAAACTAAAAAAAATAATGACTATGTTCGTGTGCTTAAGTAGCCCAACACTATATGCTGAAAGTTCGAAAGAGTGTATGAATTATTGGAATCAACCAATAAAAAAGATCACGGTATTAGAAGAAGTTGAATGTGATCATATCTGGGATTTTGGTAAAAGTAAAAATAGTTTGAATCGCTTCAAAGTGGTAAATAATTTAAATCTTAAAACAACTAATACACAATGGATGTCAACAGGGCAGTGTCAAAAAGTATCATACAATAAAAAACAGTTTAATATTTACAATTCAGAGTACAAAGAATATGGGCACAATATTTGGCTAATTTACGATGACAAAAATGCTTTTGCATATTTTAGAAAAGTGAATAGTAAAGATCAATCAGTGGAGGTGAGTTGTGCTCAAGAGGGGGCGGACACAAATTTGAAATTTATACTCAATACTTATTTAAAAAATAATACATCTGTAAGTATGCAAAAATATAAAGCAAATGATTGGTATAAAGAGTAATAAGAATGAAAAAAACAATAACTTTTAAAGATGGGACAACTAGAACGTTTGAAACAAATTTGGAGGGTTTTATTCAAGCTGTAAGTTTTAAAGAATCTTCATCAGATTTGTCTTTGCCATTAAGCAATCCAGTCAATATAAGGTGTGCAAGAAAAGTAAACGAGGCAGGTTATTTGGGCCTATTTCAATGGGGAGAGTCTGCTCTGTATGAGCTGGGGTATTATTTAGGGGATAAAGGAATTTCCTATGATGATATTAAAGATGCAAGAAGAGGATCTGCTTTACACAATAGTTGGAAGAGTCAATTTGACTCTAATAATTGGTCGGGTAAGTGGTCAGGTAAAAGAAATATAAATTCCAAATCTGATTTTTTAAATAATCCTAAGGTTCAGTATGAGGTTATCAAAGAATGGATTGGTTATTTATGTAAACAAATAAGAAATAATAATTTAAATGAGCATTTTGGTAGAACGATTCAAGGCGTTGAAGTCAATGAGTCTGGAGCAATTGCTGGGATGCATTTGGTTGGTATAGGAGGTTTGGGTGCTTTTTTAGGGTTTTCAAAATTTTCTGGTGAAAAACAAACGGATGGTAATGGAACACATATTAAGAAATATATTCAAGACTTTGGTGGCTTTGATCTGGAGCAGTGCTGTAATCGGAAAATATATATAAATTTGAAGGATAAAAATGATAATGTATTACCAGATAAGGAAGTTACAATTGTCTCAAAATATTCTGGAAAAAGTTTTTCTGGTGAGACCAAAGTTAAAATAAAAAGCGATGAAAATGGATATCTTCCTGTCATTGTTAGGCATCCATCAACTGAAATTAAAATTGTGGCTGATGGCAAAGAGTCAAATCCTATTGTTCAGAAAGCTGACCAAAAACAACGTGCAATTTTAAAGGATTTTGAAGTTTCAAAATTTCCAGCAACCTTAGAGCAAAATAGTACTCCTCAGCCTAAACCTCAACCAAATAAAACACCTCAACAAGTAAGAAATGAGAAAAATCAATCTGAAGCTAAGCAAGAAGGAGCTGCTGAAAATAACAAAGATATTAGTTTCAATATTCAAATTGTAGAGGGTGATACAGGGAAACCAATCTCTAATATGAATTTTTTTCTTACATATAAAGCAAATAAGAAAAAACATACAGCGAATGATCAAGGTATTAAGCAAGGTATTATTGCTGAAGTTGGACAAGACATAGAAGTTTCAGTTTCAGGTGAAGTAGGAAATCAAAAAATACATCACTTTAAAGTCGAACAAACTTTGTCTAATCAGACAGTTAAAATTAAGTTACCAGTTCAAGCTTTCAAAATAATTGTAAAAAAAGACAATAGATTGGTGCCGAATTTGCCAATAACATTATTTTATAGAGGGCGGGAGATTCCTAAAAAAACTAATGCATTAGGTGAAGTTTCTGTAAAAATGCTAGTTGGCTTTGTATATGGATTTGGTACTAGTAGTAAGTCTTTTATTAAAGTAAGGGCGATATATGGTAATACATCGCGAATATTTCGAATAAATGAAGGTTTTGAAAAACTTTCTAAACAAAATACTACAACTCAAACTAAACCGAATAATCAACAAACAAATTCAGGATCACAACCAAATAATACAACAACTCAAACTAAACAAGCTGAAGTAAAGCAGGAAACACCGAAAGCAATACAACAAAATACGCATACAGAAAACGGTGGTAAGCCTTTAACTAAAGTTAGTAATCAGTCCCCACCTACAAGTGATACAACGCGTTATCACATTTATCATGATGGGAAGATTAAAAGAGAGAACAAATCAGCTACAGGTTTCGCAGAATATATTTATTATGATTCTACAAGTAAGTCTCATAATTTAGGTAAATCAAAATATGTTGTAGCAAAAAGATGGTCTTCTAAGGGCGTCTTAGGCAGTGGGAATGTTTATTTAATCGATGTAAGACATTTTCAGAAATATCGCTCAGGTGTAGTCGGTTATAAAATGTTAATGAATTCTGGACAGCAACGATATTATTTAGGTGGTATAGAGTTAGCAGCATTTTTAGGAGCACTATGCAAATCTGGGTATGATGACATTTCCTTTAATGGTTTTAGCAGAGTCAATGGTGATCCTGGTGAAAGTAAATCTCATATTAATGGTGAAGCAGGAGATTTGAGATATTTAAGAACTGATAAGAAGGCTTTATCGGTTATTTTACAAGATGCTAATTATGACCATGAAAGAACTTTAAATTTGATTAATAACTTTATAAAATTTGGCTGGGGTAAATCAAAAAAAATGCTAAGTGAGTATTTCACAAACTCTAAGGCCGGAGTCAAAAGTAATTATATTTTCCCAAATTGCAATCATTTAGCTAAACCAAGGCACAATAATCACCTTCATTTACAAGGGCTGTCTCCAAATCTAGAGGATATTTAATTTATGAAAAAATTATATTATATTTTTTCTATTTTATTATGTTGTGGTTGTTCAAATAGTCAAAGTAATTCATCTGATTTACATAGTATTAAGAGTAAAGAAAATGAATTAAACGGTATTAAAATAGGAGATAATTTAGACGCATTGAAGAGTAGATTTAAGGGGGATATAATTATTCAAAAATATAGTGATATTACTGACTTAAAAGAATGTCAAAACAGAAAAAATATTTTAGTTAATAATACTCTTACTAGTGTTGATGTTGATAATAATGAAATTGTCACCTCTATTCATACTCGAGATGTTAAAGCGGTTGATGCTAATAATATAAGTATTGGTAAGGGTGAAATTAATGTTGCGAAATTAAATAATAATATCAAACCAAAAAAAGTTTTTAGTGGGGATGAATCACTAGACCTATTTTTATATAAAATCCCTATGAAAGAAAGTAAAGGGTATTTTATATATAATATCGATAATAATAAAATTGAGTCTATCTCAATTGAAAGCTTTGATCACATTTCCTGTAATTTGGAATGATTTTAAGTTGAGTCAAAATTTTCAAATCTAGTTTTAAATTTTAGAAATTAAAAATGAAATACTTTTTTAAAGTTAAATCTTAATAAAGCCGACTCTCGTCGGCTTTATTGATTAAACTTCTAACAATTCTTCAATCGGAGCAAAGTAGTATGCTCCATCTAAAGGCGCAACAAAGTGCAATAAACGATCATGAATACCATCGCCACTAGTTCCAAACATACGTGTCAGCATGCGATTAATACGGGTTAAATCTTTCGTATAAGCGATAAAATATAAACCTTGATCGCCGCGGCCATCCCCATATGGCAAAGAGTGGCGAAGAATTTCAAGCTCCTCACCTTCATCATCTTCAACCACGGTGCGAGCCACATGTGCATTGTCAGGTTTAACATCGTCATCAAACTCAATGGTTTCGAGTTTGGTGCGCCCAATCACTTGCTCTTGTGCATCAACTTTAAGTTTTTTCCATTTATCTAAATCATGACGATAACGTTGAGCAAAAACGAATGAGCCATCAGTGAAAATTCCTGCATCTTTGACTAATAAAGCTGTTTTAGTATGATCATCTGGAAATTATTTATACAGTCGATACTGAAAATAAAACTGTAACAATTTTAGCGGCTATAGGCTTTGTTGGTAGTGCTGAAGAAAGATTCAATACAGAAAATGGTGGTTGTGTGTAGAAGGGGTGCAGTAGAACAGCTGTTTATACGATTTCGGGTAAAGCTTTGGCATCTCATGCTGGACGGGTGGGATATTTTAGACCCAATATAAGTGGAAAGAGAATATGAAAAAAAGTACAGTAGTTATTTCTATCATGGTATTAGCAGCTTGTACTGCTAATGCTGATAAAAAAGACTTAAATAATGTTCAGTTAGATAGTCTATTGACTTGTTATGGTGAGAATACTGAATATACAAATTTGGATGGTTATTATTATTTGCCAGATTATGGCTGTATATATAATGGTAAGACTAATAAGCTTGGGAATGCATTTGTTTTTTTGATTCCAAGTGTTGATCAAAAAAAAGATCTAAATTACAAGAGTATAAAAGCAGTTAAGGAAAAAATTATTTTTTTAATTCCAAAAGATAATTTAGTTAAGACAAATAATTCCGATTCGAATTATATACCTAAAGCAAACTATAAATTTAAAGTTTTTTTAAACTCTGGGAAAGGTTGGGTTGAGAATAGTCAAGTTTCTAAATTAGATCAAATGAATGATTTTGTTGGAAATAGGGTTTTATCTTATAGCGGTGCCTTTTTAAAAAGAAAAATGGATGTTAATAAAGATGGGGTTGGTGACTATATTGAGGTTTTAGGCGGAAAGTATTCGTTGAAATCAATTGTTATTAGGGATGGTCTTAATAATAAAACATTATGGAAAAATAATATTTTATTTGATGATGGTTTTAATAATTGTCAATATAGTGAGTTTAAGAATATAGCAATCAGTGAAAATAATTTTACATTAGAGTATAATACTTGTGCAGATAACTCTATGTTAGGTCATAGATATACAACATTTAGAGTCGACTCTAAAAATGAACCAGTTGTAATTCAAGATAATTATTTAGTTAATGAATTAAATGGAAAGGACAATAAAAAGCCTAAAAAAATAAACTGCATGTCTAATTCAAAGGTTTTTTTCTCTACTTATAGAGGGCGATGTGGTTAGGGGAATTGTTAACATATATTTGTATGTAACTACTACCTCCCCTATAAAAGCCGACTCTCGTCGGCTTTCTATTGTTTAATCTTCCAATACCTTTTCTAGCAACTCTTCACTTGGGGCAAAATAATAAGCTCCATCTAAAGGCGCAACAAAGTGCAATAAACGATCATGAATACCATCGCCACTAGTTCCAAACATACGTGTCAGCATGCGATCAATACGGGTTAAATCTTTCGTATAAGCGATAAAATATAAACCTTGATCGCCGCGGCCATCCCCATATGGCAAAGAGTGGCGAAGAATTTCAAGCTCCTCACCTTCATCATCTTCAACAACGGTTCGAGCCACATGTGCATTGTCAGGTTTAACATCGTCATCAAGCTCAATGCTTTCGAGTTTGGTGCGCCCAATCACTTGCTCTTGTGCATCAACTTTAAGTTTTTTCCATTTATCTAGATCATGACGATAACGTTGAGCAAAAACGAATGAGCCATCAGTGAAAATTCCTGCATCTTCACCTAGTAAAGCTGTTTCAGCACGATCATCTGGAAATTGAGGGTTTTCGGTGCCATCAATAAAACCAGTTAAATCTCGACCATCAAAATTTCGGAAGCACACGCGCTCATCTAAAACCTCAACCAAATCCTGAATTCCTTCAAAAAAAGCTTGGCTTAAGGCAAAGCAAATATCAGTACGCTGTGCTGCGATATGGATTAAAACATCAGCAGGGACCACAGGCATGGTGAAAGAGCCTTGAATTGGTTCAAGCTGTTTAAAACCTTCTGGTTGGTGAGGGTAAAGTTGTGACCAAAGTTCTGGTCCAAAAGCCACCGCAGTTTTAATTTGAGCATGAGGATGTTGAGTAATTAAGCGATCACGAGTCGTAAAGAGATCTTCAAGTTTTTCTTTTAGTTGATCTATTGATAAATCTTTTAAACGCAAAGTGATAAAGCGAGCATGATCTGAGGGTAATGGTAAGATTACGGATTGGGAAGTCATTCATGGCTCCTGAAATTATAATATCCTAATTTTGCTGATCACATTGTGCCTGATCATCATAGTGCTGAACAGACAGACGTTTAAAAAAACATTCAAATTTTAAATCTTAAAAAAGTCGAATTGTCATATAATCTCATCAAAATAAATCTCCCAAATCGTTATGTCTTATCAAATGTGGTTTGCCTACATGCTTGCATGTTGGGTTATTAGTATTTCGCCTGGTGCAGGTGCTATTGCATCTATGTCTAGTGGTTTGAATTATGGGTTCAAACGAGGTTATTGGAATGCAATTGGTCTGCAGCTTGCACTTTTGGTTCAAATTGGAGTTGTCGCTGCGGGAGCAGGCGTACTTTTTGCTACGACTCCTTTGGCATTTTTGATCGTCAAATGGTTTGGGGTTGGGTATTTATTATATTTGGCATATTTACAGTGGAAAGCCCCAGTGCAGTCCATAGAAATTCAGTCTGATTTAAAGCAAAAGTCAGCGATGAAGCTAGTAATCAGCGGTTTCTTTGTCAATATGAGTAATCCAAAAGCAATTGTATTCTTATTGGCAGTATTGCCACAGTTTCTGGATCTTTCAAAGCCTCAATGGCCACAATACCTCATCATGGCTTGTACAATGATTGCTATTGATCTTATCGTTATGGCTGGATATACAAGTCTTGCAGCGAAGGTATTGCGTTTACTTAAATCACCTCGTCAACAAAAAGTGATGAATCGTACCTTTGCAGGTTTATTTGCAGGTGCGGCTTTTTTATTGAGTTTAGTGCATCAATAAGACACAATAAAATAACGAATGAGGGTTATTTTATTGAAAATTATAATATTAATTTTGACTATTCTATTGGGGCTCGGCTTAATTTCAACTCCCTATATCTGGGCGTATTTTTATTTACAGCCTGAAAGTGTGTGGGAATGGATCAAGTTTGTGATGTGGGGCGCGGGTGTTGGCATATGCGCCACATTTGGTCTTACAGTGATTTTAACTTTGATCACCACCCTTATAAAAAAAATGATTGTGGATGATACTTCGCAATATAAGATGTTTTTCAAACAAATGGTTTATTTGATGTGGATCAATGTGGTCTTATTTATCACGGCTGCAATCGGTTTACTATTCGAATGGTTGCCTTTCTATATTGTTGAATATTGGTTTATGCCTGAGACCTTTTTTGGCTTTTGGCATGTGATATGGATAAAAGGCATCATTAATTTATTGGTTATGGTGGTTTTTTTATTCTCTTGTTATATCTTTATCTGTCTTCATAAATATTTTATAAAGAAGCAAGATTAATGAATAGCCCAAATAAATCAGGCTATTTTTTTAAATTTTTGAATGATAAAAATCACAGCAAATACGATTGCCATGGTTAATACAATGCTTAAACCTGTCGCAATATTTAAACCCGCACTCGACCATAAACCCACAGTCACACCAATTTGAGCCACAATAAAAGACCATAGCACCATATGTTTAGGTGAGTGTGCTAAAAGTCTTGCGGTTAATGCAGGTATAACCAATAAAGCACCCATGAGTAATGAACCTACTGCACGTAAAGCTAGTACTGTAAATAAGGCAAGAAGCAGCATAAAAATAAGGCGCTGCCATTTCGCATTCACACCTTCACTTACCGCAATATCAGGATCAATCGCAATTTGAATTTGATATTGCCAACTTTTATAGAGCACAGAGAGTGCAATGACAATCACCAGTGCAAATGTCGGTAAGTCGGACCAAGATATTGTTAAAAGATCGCCAAATAAATAACTGAGCAACTCTGGTCTTAGCGCAGGGAGGTGTTGGATGACCAATAGTCCTGAGCAAAGCAGCGTTGCTGAACATAACGCAAGTAATGCATCGTTGGGCAGGCGAGGATCATGCAATACCCAAAGGACTGCGACCAAGAGTAACGCGGTAAACGTAACCCCCATCCATAAGGGGAGGGTGAGTAAGCCAGCAATCGCCACACCCAAGAGAGTTCCATGCGCCATTGTGTCTGCAAAGAATGACATACGGCGCCATAACATAAGACAACCGAGCGGTGCAGTTAGAAACACTAATAATGTTCCCATAATCCATGCGGGTAATAGAAGTTGTAACCATTCCATCATGATCTAAGCTTCCGGTTCTGGATGAATATGGGGACGAGGATCGTGTTGACATGGCGTTGCTGTATCACCATGTGCACAATGATCGTGATGATGTTGATAGAACACTCGATTAGTGCCGAAAATAGCTTGATACTCAGGGTCTTGTTGAATATTTTCAGGCAAACCGCTACAACATATATGTTTATTGAGGCATACCACACGCTGTGTACCTTGCATCACCCACTGCAAATCATGAGAGACGATTAAGATCGAGCAACCGTAGCGCTCAGGTAGACTTCGAACATAATCATAAAGTTCAGCTTCAGATTGAATATCTAAACCTTGCATCGGTTCATCGAGTACCAATAAGTTGGGTTGACGCAGTAGAGCGCGTGCTAAAAGTACACGCTGGCGTTCCCCACCAGACAGCTGTTGGACTTTCGAATCTTGTAATTTTATGATCCCAGTATCTCGAATAATTTCTTGTTTAATCGCAAGATCACACTTTTCTAAATCAAGTAAATCTTTCACTCGAAGTGGCAAGCTGTGGGATGGATTGAACTTTTGAGGGACGTAAGCAAGCTTTAAGGCTTTATGATGTTTAATTTGACCAGAATTGGCCTTCACAATTCCGAGAATCACTTTGATAAGCGTAGATTTACCCGCCCCATTGGGACCAATGAGGGTAATAATTTCTTTGTCATGAATCTGAAAGTCAACATTCTTTAAAATGTCTCTTTCATCAATTCGCACATTAATTTGCTGCAGTTCAATTAATGGCAATGCAGAACTTACTGAGAGCACTGCTGACATAATCCTGAAATCTCAATAATGCTATGTTGAGCCTGAAAATGATCAGAGGAAGCCAATTGATCAAGTTGTTGAATCAAACCAAGAGCTGAAGCCTCTTTCACTGTATTGCATTTAGAGCAAATGAGAAAAGCGGCTTGATGTCCAGCACGAGGATGGCAACATGGAATATAGGCATTAATTGAAGTTAAACGATGAATAAAACCTTTTTCGAGCAAAAAATCGAGGGTGCGGTAAACAGTTGGAGGTGCTGCTGGACGTTCAGCATTACCTTTTAATTTCGCCAACAAGTCATAAGCGCCCATAGGCCCTGAGGCCGTTAAAATTAACTCTAAAACCTCTTTGCGAAGCGGAGTCAATTTAGCGCCTGAAGCAGCGCAGCTTGCTTCAGCTTCTAATAAACGAGCTTCAACATTCGGGTGATCATGCACACCGTGTAAAGTATCATGATGTTCGTGTGAACATGCGCTCATGGACTGACCTCAAGACTTCGAAAAGGGAAGGGGGATATCTCATAAATAGTATCATGAGACCTTGCAACTTACGAACAGCATAGGCATTTTTAACTGTTTGTTATATTATAACGTCAAAATTCGAGTGGTAATTAATTTCATGTTGCGTCTGCTAGCACTATGCTTTACAGCATTATTCACAACCTTGGCTTGGGCACAAGCACCCTTGGTGGTTTCGACACACCCAGTGTATTTGATTGCAAAAGAAATCACTCAAGGTATTGAAGAACCAAAATTGTTGCTAGAAAATCAAACAGGGCATGATGTTCATCTGACCCCTGCGCACCGCAAATTAATTCAAGATGCAGGATTGGTTATTTGGCTTGGTAAAGCGCATGAAGCGCCATTAGAGAGTATTTTGGCGAAAAACTCTAAAGCAGTTGCCTTATTGAATACAGGAATATTGCAAACATTGCCGCTTAGAAATAGTCGAGGGGACGTAGTAAAAGGAACTGTCGATACTCATGTATGGTTAGAACCAAATAATGCAGTTCGTATTGGCTTTTTTATAGCGGCATTACGCTCACAACAACAACCTGAGTTTAAAGACAAGTATTGGAGTAATGCTAAACTTTTTGCACATGAGATGCTGAAAACCTCACAAAGTGTAAAACTCAATCATGGTGTTCAGCCGTATTGGTCATTACATGATGCATACCAATACTTGGAGCGTGCGCTGTTGCTAAAATTCGCTGGTGCGATGACAGAAGACCCACATATGGCACCTACAATTGCTCAAATCAAATATTTAAAAGACCATCGCCCTCAGCAAAAGATGTGTCTTTTGGCTGAAACTGTAGCTAATAAGAATCAATATAAGTCTCTAGGTCATGTGAATTTTCTCGCAGTTGATGAGAGTTTTGCTAAACACCAGAATTTTATAACAGCATGGCAGACTCTAGCGATACAAGTACGTGCATGTGTAGAAAAAGCACAAAAGTGATGTAAAAACAGCCGATAATTGTATAAGTGCTCAGCAATAAACGATCTAAAAATACCAGACTTAGGTCGGGAAAAGATTGCATGTTCAGGGGTGTAACTCTATAATGCCTGCGATTAAAAATAATCATCAGCTAAACTTGTCAAGCATTATTGCTGTGAGTGGATAATAAATGAGCCGAACTAGTCGCTTGATTGACCGACGATTAGCGAAAGCTTTAGTCATCTTGCAAGCATGTATGATACCTGTTTCAGCCTTGATAGCGTGGGTCTTGAAAGACTCGACTGCGGCTTTGAGTGCAGCATTAGGTGCATTCGTATGTTGGCTAGCCAGTTGTTATTTTTCATGGCAGTCGTTCAGAGCTGCAGGTGCAAGAGCTTCGAAACAGGTTCTATCGAATATGTATCGGGGGTTGCTCGGTAAGTTTGGAATTGTGATTGTTGGCTTCATTTTGATTTTAATCAATGTGAAACCGTTGTCAGCGGTCGCATTGTTTTGTGGTTTCATACTCGTTCAGACCATGTCGTGGGTCGCACCTTTTTGGGCGTCGCGTCTATCAAAATGAGTTGAATTGCAACGAAAAATTGAAAAGTTTTTTAGATGTTTAACGAGATATCAAGCAGCACGCGATATTCGTTAACTCTAATTTGTATTTGACATTAACCAGGTGTGATTTATGGCTGCTGAAGAACATACCCTTACCTCGTCTGAGTATATTCAGCATCACTTAACGAACATGACCTATGGTAAAGCACCAGATGGTACGTGGAAGTTAGCTGAGACTGCTGAAGAAGCGAAAGAGATGGGGTTCACTGCTATTCACTTGGATTCTATGGGTTGGTCAATCGGCCTTGGCGTCATTTTCTGTTTGTTGTTCTGGTTAGTAGCGAAAGCTGCAAACTCTGGTGTTCCGACCAAGTTCCAGGCTGCAATTGAAATGATCGTTGAGTTTGTTGACTCAAGTGTTCGTGATACCTTTCATGGTAAATCACGTTTAATCGCGCCTCTAGCTCTTACCATCTTCGTGTGGATTTTCCTCATGAACTTGATGGACCTTATCCCTGTTGACTGGATTCCTTATACAGCTCAACACATAATTGGTGGGCTATTCGGTATCGACCCGCATCATGTTTACTTCAAGATCGTTCCATCTACTGACCCTAACGTAACCCTTGGTATGGCGTTATCAGTATTTGCGTTAACTATTTTCTATAGTATCCGTGAAAAAGGTCTTGTCGGTTTCGGTGCAGAATTTGCGCTTAACCCATTCAATCCAAGTAACCCATTTTTAAAAGCATTATTAATTCCAGTAAATATTCTTCTTGAATTAGTAACTTTTATCGCGCGTCCAATTTCATTGGCTCTCCGTTTGTTCGGTAACATGTATGCGGGTGAATTGATCTTCATTTTGATCGCATTATTACCGTTCTGGATTCAATGGGCGTTGTCTGTGCCTTGGGCAATCTTCCATATTCTTGTTATCACGTTACAAGCATTCATCTTCATGATGTTAACGATCGTGTATATGAGTATGGCTAGCGAGAAGCATTAATTAATATTTGCTCGACTACACTATGTAGTTGGGCTAAAGTTTTTTTGTTTGATTTAAACTCAACCTCTGAGGATTTTTTCATGGATTTAGTAGTTGGCTTATCTGCTGTTGCAGCTGCTCTTTTAATCGCGTTCGGTGCTTTAGGTACTGCGATCGGTTTTGGTCTTTTAGGTGGTCGCTTCCTTGAAGCTGTTGCTCGTCAACCAGAATTGGCTCCACAACTTCAAACTCGTATGTTCTTAATCGCGGGTCTTCTTGATGCTGTGCCTATGATCGGTGTTGGTATTGGTTTGTTCATTATCTTTGCAAATCCGTTCATCGGCCTAGTAGGTTAATTAGCTAAATTCCGAAATCAACTATTTGAGGAATAGCAATGAATATTAACTATACTCTGTTTGGTCAAGCGATTGCGTTTGCGATCTTTGTCGCATTCTGTATGAAATTCGTTTGGCCTCCACTAATCAATGCGATTAGTGAGCGTCAGCGTAAAATTGCTGATGGCTTAAATGCAGCTGAAAAGGCGAAAGCTGATCTTGCAGATGCGCAAGCTCAAGTTAAAGCTGAATTAGATGCAGCGAAAGCACAAGCGGCTCAATTGATCGAACAAGCGAACCGTCGTGCGGCTCAATTGGTTGAAGAAGCTCGTACTCAAGCATCTGCTGAAGGTGAGCGTATTCGTCAACAAGCGAAAGAAGCTGTTGACACAGAGATCAATGCTGCTCGTGAAGAATTACGTCAACAAGTTGCAGCTCTTGCTGTTGCTGGTGCAGAGAAAATTCTGAACCAACAAGTTGATGAAGCAGCTCACAATGCCATGCTTACTCAGCTGGCTGCTAAACTTTAAGCGAGGCGATTATGGCTGAACTCTTGACGTTAGCACGCCCGTACGCTAAAGCAGCATTTGCTTTCGCTTCTGAGCAAGGTGCAACTGACAATTGGTCAAATGTGTTACAAGTGCTTAGTGCTGCGGTGCAAGATGAAGCATTTTCCGCTTACTTGAGTCGCCCTGAGCTTACTCCTGTGGAGCAAGTAAGTTTATTTGCTAAGGTTTTAGGTGCAGATCAAACTACTGAAGTGTCTAACTTTTTGACACTTTTGGCTGAAAATGATCGATTAACTTTGTTACCTGAGATTGAAGCAGAGTACGAACTTCTTAAATCACAAAATAACAATGTGGTAGATGTTGTGATTGAATCTGCATTACCACTTTCTGCTGAACAAGAGCAATTACTTGCATCTGCGTTAGAGAAACGTTTCAACGCAGCTGTAAATGTTTCAGTAGAAGTTAACCCAGCGTTAATCGCGGGTGTTGTTATTCGTGCAGGCGACCAAGTGATAGATGATTCTGCGCTTAATAAGCTTGAAAAAATGCGGACTCGTCTTCTTGCATAATTGCGTAAAAAGAAGACTGAACTTAATAAAGATTGAGGTATAGCGCAATGCAACAACTGAATCCATCCGAGATCAGTGCGCTCATTAAACAGCGTATCGGCGATCTGGACACCAGCGCGACCGCTAAGAACGAAGGAACCATTGTTATGGTTTCCGACGGTATTGTGCGTATTCACGGCCTTGCTGATGCAATGTACGGTGAAATGATCGAATTCGACGGCGGCTTATACGGTATGGCACTGAACCTAGAACAGGATTCAGTGGGCGTCGTTGTTTTAGGTAACTACTTAAGCCTTCAAGAAGGTCAAAAAGCGCGTTGCACAGGTCGTGTATTAGAAGTTCCGGTTGGTCCAGAACTTTTAGGCCGTGTAGTAGATGCTTTGGGTAACCCAATTGATGGTAAAGGCCCAATTGATGCAAAATTATCTGATGCAGTTGAAAAAGTTGCACCAGGCGTAATTTGGCGTCAATCGGTAGATGAGCCTGTACAAACTGGTTATAAATCAGTTGATACAATGATTCCAGTTGGTCGTGGCCAACGTGAATTAATCATCGGTGACCGTCAAACTGGTAAAACAGCAATGGCGATCGATGCGATCATCGCACAGAAGAATTCTGGCATTAAATGTATCTACGTTGCAGTTGGTCAAAAACAATCAACTATCGCAAACGTTGTACGTAAGTTAGAAGAAACTGGCGCTATGGCGTATACGACTGTTGTAGCAGCAGCGGCAGCGGATCCAGCAGCAATGCTTTTCCTTGCTCCGTACTCTGGCTGTACAATGGGCGAATACTTCCGTGACCGCGGTGAAGATGCGTTAATCATTTATGATGACTTATCTAAACAAGCAGTTGCGTATCGTCAAATTTCATTGCTTTTACGCCGTCCACCAGGTCGTGAAGCTTACCCAGGTGACGTATTCTATCTTCATAGTCGTCTACTTGAACGTGCTTCTCGTGTATCTGCTGACTATGTTGAGAAATTCACTAACGGTGAAGTTAAAGGCCAAACTGGTTCATTAACTGCATTACCGATTATTGAAACTCAAGCGGGTGACGTATCTGCATTCGTACCAACGAACGTAATTTCGATTACTGATGGTCAGATCTTCTTAGAAACATCATTATTCAACGCAGGTATTCGTCCTGCTGTGAACGCGGGTATCTCTGTATCTCGTGTTGGTGGTTCTGCTCAAACTAAGATCATCAAAAAATTGTCTGGTGGTATTCGTACTGCTTTAGCACAATATCGTGAATTGGCTGCGTTTGCTCAGTTCGCTTCTGACCTTGATGAAGCAACTCGTAAGCAACTTGAGCATGGTCAACGTGTAACTGAATTAATGAAGCAAAAACAGTATGCTCCATATTCAATTGCTGACCAAGCTGTTTCTGTATATGCATCTAACGAAGGCTACATGGCTGACGTAGAAGTGAAGAAAATTGTAGACTTTGATGCTGCATTAATTTCTTACTTCCGTTCTGAACATGCTGCGTTAATGCAACAGATCGATGAAACTGGTGATTGGAACAAAGACATCGAAGCAGCATTCAAAGCTGGTATTGAAAGCTTTAAAGCGACTCAAACTTACTAATTTTCAAACTGTTGAAATTTAGTGTCGGTTTGGTTCACGGAATCAACCTTCGAGGGCTCGAAAGGGCCTTCGAATACTAGGTTAAGCGTATGGCAAATTTAAAAGAAATTCGCGCCAAAGTAGCTAGTATCAAAAGCACGCAGAAAATTACTCGCGCGATGCAGATGGTAGCAGCTTCTAAGATGCGTCGTGCGCAAGAGCGCATGGCTCAGGGCCGTCCGTATGCCGAAAATATGCACCGTGTAATTGCTCATTTAGTACAAGCGAACCCTGAATATAAACATCGTTATATGGTTGAACGCCCAGTTAAGCGCGTTGGCTATATCATAGTGTCATCAGATCGCGGTCTTGCTGGTGGTTTGAACATTAACTTGTTCAAGAAAGTGGTAAAACACGTTCAACAGCAACAAGAGCAGTCAATTGAAGTTCAATTTGCTTTGATTGGTCAAAAAGCGGTTTCGTTTTTTAAAAACTACGGCGGTAAAGTACTTGGTGCAACCACTCAAGTGGGTGACACTCCAAGTCTTGAACAGTTGTCTGGTTCTGTACAAGTCATGTTGGATGCATACGATAAAGGCGAATTAGATCGCATTTATTTAGTGTCTAACGGCTTTGTGAATGCCATGACTCAAAATCAAAAAATCGAACAACTTGTTCCTTTAGCAGCTGCTGAAGATGACAAGACTCTTAACCGCCAATACGGTTGGGATTATATCTATGAACCAGAAGCTGAAGAGCTTTTCAATGGTTTATTGGTTCGTTATATCGAGTCTGTGGTATACCAAGGTGTGATCGAAAACATCGCGTGTGAGCAATCTGCTCGTATGGTTGCAATGAAAGCTGCAACGGATAACGCGGGTGAATTGATCAAGAACCTACAACTTATTTATAACAAGCTGCGTCAAGCCGCGATTACTCAGGAAATTTCTGAGATCGTTGGTGGTGCCGCTGCCGTTTAACATTATTTTGAATTGAGGAGACAGCAATGAGTAGCGGTCGTATCATTCAGATCATCGGCGCGGTTATCGACGTCGAGTTTGAACGCAACAGTGTTCCTAAGATCTATGACGCTCTTCAGGTTGATGGCACTGAAACTACATTAGAAGTTCAGCAACAACTTGGTGACGGCGTTGTACGTACAATTGCGATGGGATCTACAGAAGGTCTTAAGCGTGGTTTGAACGTAACTAACACTAACGCTCCGATCTCTGTACCAGTTGGTCCAGCGACGCTTGGTCGTATCATGGACGTTCTTGGTCGTCCGATCGATGAAGCTGGTCCTGTTGCAACTGAAGAGCGTTTACCGATTCACCGTCAAGCGCCTTCTTATGCAGAACAAGCTGCTTCTACTGACCTTTTAGAAACTGGTATTAAAGTCATTGACTTACTTTGCCCGTTCGCGAAAGGTGGTAAAGTTGGTCTGTTCGGTGGTGCCGGTGTTGGTAAAACTGTAAACATGATGGAGTTGATCAACAACATCGCTAAAGCGCACTCAGGTTTATCTGTATTCGCTGGTGTTGGTGAGCGTACTCGTGAAGGTAACGACTTCTATCACGAGATGAAAGACTCTAACGTTCTTGACAAAGTAGCAATGGTTTACGGTCAGATGAACGAGCCACCAGGTAACCGTTTACGCGTAGCGTTAACTGGTCTTACTATGGCTGAGTATTTCCGTGATCAAAAAGACGAAAACGGTAAAGGCCGTGACGTATTATTGTTCGTAGACAACATCTACCGTTATACACTAGCAGGTACTGAAGTATCAGCACTTCTAGGTCGTATGCCATCTGCAGTAGGTTACCAACCGACACTTGCAGAAGAGATGGGTGTTCTTCAAGAACGTATTACTTCTACTAAGTCTGGTTCGATTACATCTATCCAAGCTGTATACGTACCTGCCGATGACTTAACGGATCCATCTCCAGCGACTACGTTCGCTCACTTGGATGCGACAGTTGTATTGAGCCGTGACATCGCTTCACAAGGTATTTACCCTGCGATCGATCCACTTGACTCTACTTCACGTCAATTAGATCCATTAGTTGTTGGTACTGAGCATTACGAAATCGCTCGTTCAGTTCAAAACGTTCTTCAACGTTATAAAGAATTGAAAGACATTATCGCAATTCTTGGTATGGACGAATTGTCAGAAGAAGACAAACTTACTGTATACCGTGCACGTAAGATTCAACGTTTCTTCTCTCAACCGTTCCACGTAGCAGAAGTGTTTACTGGTGCTCCTGGTAAACTTGTACCGCTTAAAGAAACTATTCGTGGCTTTAAAGGTCTTCTAGCTGGTGAATACGATCACATCCCAGAACAAGCGTTCTATATGGTTGGTGGTATTGACGAAGTTATTGCTAAAGCCGAGAAACTTTAATTAGCTACCTAATTTAGGAGGTTCTCATGGCGACTATGCAATGTGACGTTGTAAGTGTTAAAGAGTCTTTGTACTCAGGCACTGTAACTATGCTAATTGCTAAAGGTGCTGGTGGTGAGTTAGGTATTATGCCTGGCCATGCTCCACTAGTAACTTTACTTCAACCGGGCGCGATTCGCGTTCAGTTGGAGAATGGTACAGAAGAATTAATCTATGTATCTGGTGGTGTTCTTGAAGTTCAACCGCATGTTGTTACGGTTCTTGCAGATACTGCAGTCCGTGCAGAAAACTTAGATGAAGCTGCAATCGTTGAAGCACGTAAAAATGCTGAAACTTTGTTAGCAAATCAAAAGAGCGATTTGGACGCTGCTGCTGCTTTGGCTGCGCTTGCAGAAACAGCTGCACAGTTGGAAACCATCCGCAAAATCAAAAACCGCGCTCAATAAGAGACGGTTTGAGATTGAAAAACCACCCGAAAGGGTGGTTTTTTTATTGGTTTAATTTTTCCCATATCTGTTTTGATAAAAATTTTCGAAGAAAAAAACTAGGTCTTTTGATCTTCCATAGTGATTACCAGATCCATAAGTCGCAACTACATATAAAAACCCAAACCTTTCTAATTCAGATAATGAAAAATTACATTCTTCATTTTTAAGATGATAATTTTTATTATTCTTATTTTTTCAGTCAATGTGTAAGCTTGATCTAACCCTTTTAATAAAAAAGATGTTAATTGAGGGATGATATGAGCATACCTTAAAAAATTCTCACGATTTATTTCTTTGACATCATATAGAAGAGCTAAGCGAGCAAGCATCTTAGATTGATGGACTAAATATGTTTTATCCAAAGCATTAAGTAACTCACCACCAATTTCTAAATTATTTTGATCTTTGAATATTTTTAATAAACTTCCAGTTTCTAGGTTTTCACCTTCTTTTATGAACTCCAAGATATTCTTTATTTTTTGCTCCTCGTTATAACTTCTAAAAAGTCGGTAAATCGCCATGCCTGATGAAGCTAAAGGGAATGCTTTGAGAATTTCTTGAAAAATAGTATCAGTTGTTTTTAGAACTGTATTATCAAAATAATTTTCCGCTGTTTCAGCTAAAGTTTTTATTTTATCCATGTAATTATTCCTTATTATTAATCTTGATAAATAGAAAACTCGCGATTCCCCGAAAATCTTTATCTTGAGGATCTCATCAAAACATTCATCTAAAGTTAGCACTTCAAGCTTCTTATAAGTTACTCGAACGCCTATTTTAAGAATATTGGCTTTACCAATACGATGGCTATTTCGCTGTAAAGTAGAGTTTAAATCCGTTTCAAAATAATAAGAAATTACTTCAAAACTGCTTTTTTTTAAGCAAGTTGAGTATAACCCTTACTTTCTACTTTGATCGATATTTTTGATTACAATCTTACTAGTCGAGGTAAGAGTAGAAGTGATGTACATCTACTTATAACTTTACCAAGCACTACGTAACGATTTGCACCAAACTGTAAACGATGCCCGAGTTGCATAAAAATAATGCTAAGTTGATTGATGTAAACAAAATTTTTGAGCACTTTGAGCTTATCTAAAGTTTGCACAGCTAACGCGCACTTCAATGAATACGTTTAAATCAATACATAGCATTGAACTGTAAATTTTTATTGGCATGAAGGGAAGAATTATGAGTTATCAATCCATTAACCCATTTACCAATACTGTATACAAAGAATATCCATCACACCAACAACAAGATATTGATCGTGCTTTGGATTCAGCCGAATCTATTCTTAAATCGGATTGGGTCAAAAATGTAGATGAGCGCGTAAAAGTTTTACAACGTTTGGCAGAATTATTTAGAGAAAAAAAGAGTGAATTAGCCAAGCTCATTACTTTAGATATGGGTAAGCTCATTGAGCAAAGTGAAGGTGAAATAGAATCTTGTGCTCAAATTGCTGAGTACTATGCAAAAAATACCGAACAATTTCTGAAATCAGTCCCCTATAAAACTGATTTAGGTGAAGCTTGGGTGGAACATCATCCATTAGGTATTATCATGGCTGTCGAACCATGGAATTTCCCATTTTATCAATTGGTCCGTGTATTTGCACCAAACTGTGGTATTGGAAATCCTGTATTGGCCAAACATGCAGGTATCGTTCCGCAATGTGCAGAAGCATTTGAAAAACTTGTGTTAGAGGCAGGAGCACCTAAAGGTGTTTGGACCAATCTATTTATCAATACCGATCAAGTCGCAGATATTATTGCAGACAAACGTGTACGCGGTGTTGCATTAACTGGTTCAGAAGGAGCAGGTAGTGCGGTCGCTGCGCAAGCAGGCAAACACATTAAAAAGTCTACGCTTGAATTGGGTGGGAATGATGTCTTTATTGTGTTGGATGATGCGGACTTAAATAAAGCGATTGAGATTGGTTGTAAAGCGCGTGTAAATAATACAGGGCAGGTGTGTACTGCAGCAAAACGATTTATTTTGCATAAAGACATCGCTGATCAGTTTAGAATGGGTTTGGTTGAAGCATTTAAAGCACTCAAAATTGGCGACCCATTAGACCGTAGTACCACATTGGGACCACTCTCATCGGAAAGTGCGCTTAAAAACTTGATTAAACAAGTGGATAAAGCAGTTCAGCAGGGTGCAACTTTGGTTATCGGTGGCAAAGCAATTGAACATGATGGTTATTTCTATGAGCCGACAATTTTAGAAAATATTAGTCGAGATAATGAAGCTTGGTACGAAGAATTCTTTGGGCCAGTTGCTCAGATTTATGTTGCGGAAAATGAGGATGAGATCGTTGAAATCGCCAATGACTCTAATTATGGTCTTGGAGGTGTCATTCACTCTCAAGACATAGAGCGTGCAAAAAAATTAGCTTCGAGAATTGAAACAGGAATGGTGTGGATCAATTGGTTAACGGATACTGCTCCAGAATTACCATTTGGTGGCATAAAGAATTCTGGTTATGGTCATGAACTGGCAGATTTAGGTTTTCATGAATTTGTACAAAAAAAATTAGTGGTGGTGAAACAATAGAGTCTTTGAAATAAAGCGATCCTCGGGTCGCTTTATTATTTGGAGTCTAAAATTAAATGGTGATATTCACCTGCACCTTTTATTTTAATATGATGTATTTCATCAAACCCTTCCTCAAAATCAGGTACTTCTAACTTCTTATATGTTGCTCGAACACCGACTTCAGGAATATTGGTTTTACCGCTTCGTTGACCATTGCGTTCTAGCGTACTTTTTAAATCTGTTTCAAAGTAATATGAAATCACTTCAAAGCCTGCTGATTTAGCACGTTGAATATAACGAGCACGGTCTGCTTTGGTTGGGTTGGTATTGTCGATCACCGTTTTGGTTTTAGAGGCTAGACACGCTTCAAAGATCATGTTTTCCCGATGGCGAGTGTTTAGCATGTCTAAGTTAATTCTTAAATGTGAATGCGCCAAATGTAAAAGATAGTAGCTTGATTTGCCTGAAGCTTGAACTCCAGTGAAGATGATCAGTTGCATGGTTCAATTACATTAAAAGTATAAAGCTGAATTAAATCACGGCTTAGACTTTGCTACAATTCAGGTATAAGTCTAATAAATCCAAATAAATAATGTATCGTCAAAGTCTAATTATCGCGTTAAGCATATTCATCTTCAGTCAGCTCACCGCATGTCAAAATTATTATTTAAGTCAGCCCAATGAACCTACTGAAGCGGCCTTGGTTGCCAACTCATATAAAAATGGTTTAAGTGCTGAAATCGAGTTGGATTATCTCAGTGTATTTCAAAATCTGAGACAAGCATATCGTCGATGTATCGGTTTCACACGTGATGATGACCTAGTCTTTACTGAAAATAAGCTTGAAGAGCATATTGAAATGGCAACCCTATTTGCTCGAACAGAACGTGGTGAATATGTTCATAAGGCAACTGTAGAAAAGTTATCACCTACATTGACAAGATTTACCTTGTATTTGCCTCAACGTTATCCTTTTCCCAATGCGCGTTTTGAACAGGATATTAAACGAGCATTGGGCAAAGATGAATACTGTAATATTTAAACCTTGTTAAGCCCCATCTGAACTCATTTGTTCAGGATATTCCTTGCGTTTACCACCTTCATAGCTGGCAAAACGAGGTGTTTCACGTGAAAACGTTGGAGCATCGCTTGGCCAAGGCCAGTCACCAAAATGGGTCTCACGATATCGTTTGAATGCAACATCAAGTTCTTCTTTGCTGTTCAATACAAAAGGCCCTCGCATTGCAACTGGTGCACCAATAGGTTCACCTTCTAACCATAAGATTCTCGCTTCTTGATCACCTGCTTCAAGTTGAATTTCGGTATCAGCTTTAAGCTCTACAAGATGTTTAAATTGAATGGGTGAATCAGCAATATTTAAAGTTGAACCCTGATAAAAGTAAGCAAATCGAATAGAGGTCGCGGTCGTGGCTGGAATTTCAAGGTGTGCGCCAGCTTCTAAAGTAATTAAGTATATATTCACTTTATTTTCTACTGCAGCTGCCCAAGAGTGTGGTGGGCGACTTAATGCATTTTGATTTTGATATTGTCCTGAAATAACTCGTACATCAATGCTGCGAGACTGGTGATCAGTCGCTTTCACATGTGGAATTTGTTCACGCCAAAACATTTTATAATCAGCAGGTTGTTTTTTTTGTTCTGGAGATGAGTTAAACCAAATTTGAAATAATTCAAAAGGATTCTCTCGATCCTGATGAATTAACGGGAACATTTCACAGTGTTCAACACCATTTCCCGTACTTAGCCATTGCACATCGCCTGCAGCATATCGTCCACCATTACCCAAGGAATCAAAATGATCGACATAACCTTGTTCCACTAAAGTAATGGTTTCAAAACCCGTGTGTGGATGTTCGGGAAAGCCGGGAACAACACTACCATAATACATATTGAATTCTTGATTGATTGCAGGATGAACTGGTCCCATTTCAGCATTCCCGGCAGGGTAGTGATCAATATGATGAGCAGTAAAGATGAAAGGATCTTTTAAATCTAAACGAAAAGTAATAGGAGTTATATTATAGATGGGTGAGGTAGACATGCCGACTCCATGATATTTGAATTATTTAAGATCCAAATTAAAGAGAAATCCCTCACTCCACCATGTCTATTTTGTGAGAATAATGTATATCAATCCTCGGCTTGATTATTTTTTGTAGATGATCCGGACTGAGTCAAAAGCATACTGGCTAATTTCACCATTTCACCTTGGATATTACCCATTTGCTTTTCTAAAGCTGTAAAATCGATGTTGTTTAAATTCACTTGGCCGTTTAGTAATGGTGAAGCTAATACATTTTCATTTGCCGTTAAAATATTAGAACGAATCTGGGCAATTTCTTGGCTTTTTAGGTCAAGTCCTGTCAATGCCTCATTAAATCCTAGTAATTGAGATTTCAAACTTTGCACTGACTGATCCAGCTTTTGTGGATCTTTCTTATTTACAGCTTCTTCTAAATCAGATTGTAGCTGTTGAATTTGCTCAATGTATCCACCTGCTTTCAGTTGTACATCTGCCACATCACGTACAATGTAAAACATATTGCCTGACTTTAAGTCAGCTGGATCAGTGACTTGGACAGGAGAAGATTCTTCAACATTAGCTACTGTTGATTCCTTTTCTTGATCGGATTGAGGTTGCGGTTGACAGCCTAACATCACGAGACCGAAGCCAAATAATGCAAAAGGGGTAACAATGCTTTGAAATACTTTCATTAATAAAACCAAATCGTTAATCACTTCATTCCAAGATACGATACAAATATGAGTTAAATCTGAATATTTGCAAAGCAATAACAAAAATTTTGATGTGAAAGAGTAACTTATGATTTTGACAGATTAATGAAGATATTTATTGAATTGAATAAGAAATAATCAAGTGACAAGATCGTCACTTGATCTTGATGAGATTATTTCGCCAGTTCAGCATTAATTGCATCAACAATACGCGCATCATCTGCAGTGATGTCTGGTGCAAAACGAGCAACGACTTCCCCTGTTTTTGAAACTAAGAATTTCTCAAAATTCCATAATACTTCAGGGGGATTATTAGGCGTTAAACCATAATCAACCAGATCTTTCCACCAAGGCCCCTCACCAATACGCTCTGGAATGGCATTTGTTAAAGTTTCATATAGCGGATGTTTATTCTCCCCAACCACTGGAATTTTCGCAAAAAGAGGGAAGTCCACTTGATAATTCACTGAACAAAATTGTTCAATCTCTTCATTGCTTCCTGGTTCTTGTTCAAGAAAGTCATTGGAAGGAAAACCAAGAATTTCGAATCCTTGTTGTTTTTTTTCACTATAGAGTTTTTGCAGACCTTCGTACTGTGGCGTAAGGCCGCATTTAGATGCTACATTCACGATCAATAATACTTTGCCTTCGTATTGTGATAAATCAACAGGCTGCCCCTGGATTGTATTTACTGGAATGTTATAAACTGAAGCCATTTCAATGTCCTAATCATAAAGTACTTAAAATATGTAGATTGAAAATACCATGGCATATAGATCTCACCAAGGTGTCTACAGTGAAAAAAAACAGGCCTGACGGCCTGCTTTATGAGTTAAGATTTTGTCCCGACTTGGTTTTTAAGATTCTGCATATCCTGTAACAAGCTTTGTTGTAACTCAACAGCTTTCTTTTGTAGTTCAGTGATTTCATTCATATCAGGCTTTTCTTTAACACCTGCTTCTGCGAGGTCCAATCCAAGCTCATTCGATTCTTTCATTTTATCTCGAAGAGATGCACCTTCAGTACTTTTGAGCGCAAGTTTGTCGAGATCATCATTAAATTGATCCACATAGTTATCCATCTTCTCAACCACTGCGTCTAATTCAGCTTTATTATTGTTTTGCGCAGCTTGTGTCACTTCGTTTTGAAATGCCAAAGCCTCTTGAGCTTTTGTATTTGAAATTTGATCCAGTAAATCTAAGTCATGTTGAATATCTGCATTTACATTGGTACTTAATGTATTGCTTTGAACTGTTTCAGCGGCAGTAGGTGAGGATTGATCGTTAGACTTTTTATCACAAGCGGTTAGAAAAACAGCTGTAGTGCATAGTGATGCAATGAGAAGTTTTTTCATAATTTATCCTTTTTATATGCTCGGTTCAATGCACTTACATTCACGATGAAGCACATTAAAAAATATTCAGTTAACCCGTTGATGGGAAAATTCAAGCATTTACGATCTCATAGCTCACACACAGCTTCTAGTGTTGTTTTGTAGAGGAATCCCTGTAAAAAAGTGAAAAGTGTTTTAAAATAGAACAGCACTCTACTTAATTTTTTAAGTAAAAATCTCAGACTTAGATGGCTGTTCTGCAGTCATTAACAATGAAGGGGGAGTGTGTTTCATGGAATGAAAAAGTCTAAAAATTGATGAAAACTTGATCTTAACGATTAAATAAAAATTAGGATGAAAATATGACATTTGAAAAAAAGCATTTGCTCTGGGCTTTATCATTGCCAGTCATTGCTGTATTGATTTGGTCGTTGAATATAGCCATTACACGATATGTTGCAGAGTATATTTCACCTGTCAGTATTAGTTTTTATCGTTGGATTATTGCCTTTTTGATTTTAACACCCTTTATCCTGCCTAAAGTCATCAAACAGCGTACTTTGGTACGACAAAATATAGTGAAATTAGCAGTGCTGAGTGCATTTGGTATGGTGCTTTATCAGGGGTTAGCTTACACCGCAGCACATTACACGACTGCAACCAATATGGGCATAATTAATGCCTTTATTCCAATTTTCACCATTTTTGTTTCACTGATGATTTTAAAAGAGTTTCCAACTCGATTTGCAGTGGTGGGTAGTATTTTATCATTTATCGGGCTGATTTATGTCATCGGTCAGGGGCGTCTAGATACACTGATGCATCTGGGTGGGCATTGGGGCGACATGATTATGATCGTCGCGGTATTCTTCTATGCTTTTTATGGTGTATTTCTCAAAAAGTGGCAACTCGAGCTCCCTTTAATGATTAGTCTTTATATTCAGATTGGTTTTGCAGTGTTGTACCACTTACCATTCGTTGCCGTATTGGGGCTCGATGCAATTGATCTGGATAACGGCTTGAGTGTGTTATATGCGGGAATTTTCCCTTCGATTATTGCGCCGTTAGTATGGATGTTGGCTGTTCAACATTTAGGCCCAAATCGTACCAGCATCTTTATGAACTTAATGCCAATCTTTACCGCTATTATTGCTTATGTCTGGTTAAAAGAAGCATGGACGATTTATCACAGTTTAGGCGGAATCGTGATTTTGATAGGTATTGCTTTAGCACAGAAAAAACTTCATTCATAAAGGCTAAGAGTGTTTAAAAAACAGACAATCGATTTATTTTTTTATTATACTTAAAATCTATAAAAGCTTATTGATCTAAATTAACTATCATTAGGCTTTTTAAAAATTAAAATTAATAATTAAAAATAGGTACTTAATTATATCAATTGAACTAATAATTAATCTTTATAAGAAAAATGATGATTTGAAACTCTAAGTCTTAGTAATTGTGTAATATTTTTTTTTGTAGCATAATATGCGTACTGCAGAGAAAGCGATAATACACTCTTTTTCTGTACAGATGAATTTCTGAACCCTCTGGATGTGATTAGCACATCCTTTTATATGCTCAGTCAATACCTTTATGACTGAGCTTTTTTTTGTCTTAAATAATAAGTTTTAAGTCTCAGCATATCATGCTTTTTAAGCACGAATGACATCACCAGTTTCTGCATCTAATATTCGGCTAGGTTCTTGGCTCAGGCCTAAATCTCCATTTAAATAATTTAATTCAGCACCAAAGTACTGATTGACTTCTTGCAATGAGCGAGCGGGGTCTAAACCAGCAGGATTTGCACTGGTTGAAACAATGAACCCATCAAATGCGTTACACAGTGCGATGCAAAGAGGATGGTTGGTGACTCGGATAGCAACCTTAGGATGTTTGCCTCGAATCCAAAGTGGTATTTGCTCATCAGCTGGGAGAAGCCATGTGGTGGCGCGATCTTGATAAGATGTTTGTGACCAACTTTCAATCACCGCATCACGGCGGTCTTGAGGAAGCTTTGATAATAAATGTTCAACCTGACTGACTTGACCAGCCAGTAAGATCACTCCTTTTTCGATAGGGCGTTGTTTTAATTTTAAAATTTGTTTAAAAGCATTTTCATTAAAAGGGTCGCAACCTAAGCCCCATACTGCTTCTGTAGGATAAGCCAAAACGTGACCTTGTTTTAGACATAGAGCAGCCTCAGCAACTGAGGTTGTTAACATAAGCGTTCACCATTCTCTTGATTGAAAAGACTATTGTGAACCTTAATTTTAATTACGGCAACGTAGGTATAACCCAGATTGTTGAATACAGCGTCCTAAAAGTTCTAACTCCATCAAGTGACTGGTGAGTGTCGCTGTGTCTAAATCAAGGGTAGCTGCAATTTGATCGAGATCGCGTCCAACCCAATCTAATTGTTGAAATACAGCTAACAAATGTATAGGAATCGAATGCTCATCATCCTCATGCTTCTCTAGCTTTGGATGGTCTACTGAATGAACTATTTCGTCTTTTTGGAACTCATTAGGATTGTTTTTTCGTAACAGAGATGCTTGTTGATGCTGCCATTGAGTCGGCAGGGCTAAATCTTCAATGATCTGATCAGGATGATCAACTAAGATGGCACCTTCACGAATCAACTGATGGCAACCTTGATGAAATTCACTATAAATATGACCTGGAATCGCAAAGGTCGTTTTACCTTGATTTGCAGCAGCTTGGGCCGTAATTAATGAACCACTGCCCAATTGAGCTTCCGCTACCAATATCCCTAAACTTAAGCCACTTACAATTCTATTTCTACGTGGAAAATTATGCTGAAGCGGTTTTGTCCCGGGTAAAAACTCAGAAATGATGGTCCCGTTCTGCTTCAAGATTTGATCATGTAATGGGCGATTTTGTGATGGGTAAATTAAATCTAACCCTGTGCCGATAACGGCGATTGTTCTGCCATGTTGCAAAGCACCCTGATGGGCTGCTTCATCAATCCCTTGTGCTAATCCACTCGTGATATAAAAACCTTGATCACTCAGATAATACGCAAAATCATATGCGACTTGTTTGCCATGTGGACTTGGTTTACGGCTTCCAACAATGGCAACTTGTGCTTCAGACAAGTGCTGTGCTTTACCTTTCCCAAATAAAATTGGGGGGCGGTCATGATAGGGCATCAATTGCTGAGGATAGTCTGGATCTTGCTCAGTGAGCATAAAATCAGAATGTTGATGAATTTGATACAGAATTCGCTCAAATTCTTGTTGCTGTTGATCAGAGAAAAATTGAGATGCACGCTCGATATGGTTTTTATGTAAGTTGAGCTGATGCCATTGATTTAGATGATTTTTCTGTACAGCATCTTGAGCTGAACCAAAATGCTGAACAAGTTTTTGATAAGCACTGAGTGAATGTTGAACGAGGTACCAGAGTTTAATATAAGCCAACTGATGGTCGTTAATCTCGTTCAACATATCTGCACCTAATTTTAATTTTCAACCATTGGTGATGGTTCTAATACAGCACCCACTTTAATTGGGAGTGCGCTGTCTAGCACGTAAGCGTAACTTAATTGATCGAAAGTTTTAAAAATCATTAAATTGCCCACACGCTGATTAGGCAGTTGAATATTTTCTTTGGTCTTCGGATCTTTAACCACTTCGCCTTGTTGGAAAATACTTAACACGTGACCATTTTTTGCACCGTGAACGCTTCCGCGGTTAATGGTGACAACACTATGTTGAGCTGCTGTACCAATAGAACCCATAACACGAATCACTTGACCGCCTGGCTGAATATCCGTTGTTGCCGTTGGATAGAAGAGGCTTGGTAATTCATTTTGAAATTTAGGTAAAACGTAATCACCGCGACGAACTTCGGCATTAAAACTTTGTTTAAGCTCTAAAGTTGAAATTTCATTTTCGTTGGCAACAGCGACTGCAGTAGCTACCTCAATCAGTTCAAGTGCACCTGTGTACTTTTTCCCTTTTTCATCTAAGAAAACATACGGTTCAGCTTCACGATAAACACCGTAGCTTTGTCCAGGGTTAATCCCTTGACCACGTGCATAAACTGTTTGACCTTCCCCAGCAACGATACGACGATCTGCCGAACCGAGAATATAAGGTGTGCTTTGCAAAGCATCAGGCGCGACGATAATACTTCTTTCTAGCCAAGGTTGAATATCATCCAAGGGAATAATTGGAATGGTATTCCCTAAGCTTTCAACACGTACTTGAGGTTTTAGATTGATAGCACCAAGATGACGACGAATAACGCCTTCACAACCATCACCTTCATCTTTACCAATCAGTGGACGCCCATCTAATGTACAGAGTAGTAAGCGATCACCCGGGTAGATCCAGTGTGGATTTTTGACATGTTTATTGGATGCCCAAATTTCTTTCCAACGCCAAGGTGAGCGCAAAAATTTACCTGAAATGTCCCACAAAGTGTCGCCTTTTTTGACCACATAAACGTGAGGAGCACCGGCCTTAATCGATGGTGGGCTTACATTTGGACTGGCTTGTGTCATTTGCGCGGTAAACAAGCCCGCACTAATGCAAATTGCAAGTGAAAGGCAGTGTTTCTTTAACCCCAGAGCATGTGAAAAAGCCATGCCATTGAAAACCTTTTTCATTATCATAATTCCTAAAATTATGTATCTATTTGCGCTATAATACGCATATTACACGTATTATTTGATGAAGCATTAACTTCATTTAATTTTTAAGATCAATGGCATAGCCGGTGAGGAGCAGCATGGCCTTATTACCAATTTTAAGTTTTCCTGATCCCCGTTTGCGTACTATTGCCAAACCTGTAGAGGAAGTGACGGATGAAATTCGTCAACTTGCTGCAGACATGTTTGAAACCATGTATGAAGCACCAGGTATTGGTCTAGCTGCAACCCAAGTTGATCATCATATTCAGCTTATCGTCATGGACTTGTCTGAAGATAAAAATCAGCCGATGGTTTTTATTAATCCTAAAGTCACCCCATTAACTGAAGATACCCAACCTTATGAAGAGGGTTGTCTATCAGTTCCACAAATATACGATAAAGTTGAGCGTCCGTCACGCGTCAAAATTGACGCAATTAACTTAGAAGGGCAAGCTTTTGAATTAGAAGCTGATGGTCTTTTGGCAGTATGTATCCAGCACGAAATGGATCATCTGAACGGAAAATTATTTGTTGATTATTTATCTCCTTTAAAACGCCAAAGAGCGCGTGAAAAGGTAGAAAAAGTCGTTCGTCAGCGTCAAAAAGAAAAAGTTGCTGTAAAGCGTTAATTCTCTAAGAATTTTAAATATGTTGATAAAGCCCAATTTCGATTGGGCTTTGTTATAATTGCTCAAATTTTATTTGGAATGACAATTTGTTCCGCAATGGGTTGCTGCTGAGTTTCGCAGCAGTATTATTACAGATCGCTGTTTTTCTTCAGCCTTTGCTTCCAGCGCAATACCAAATTGCGCCGGTCTGCGAAACGATCACCCGTGCCTTATTCGAACAACCTAGTCATTCTGGTCTTACCACGCTCGTTCATCACGCTCATCATGTTTCCACTTCACATGCGTTACATGAACATCATGAGTTTAAGCGCTATGTTGAATCCTCGCATAGTGGGCACGATCATCATGACCCAAACCATCAATGCCAATACTGTACTGTATTTGGTAATTTGATTTTGCCACCTGAGCTGAATGTTAAAGAAGTTTTTGTACGTTTAAATATACGTTTGATCGTCTTCCAAAAAGCGTTCAAACATATTTATTTCGACTTACAGCGTTTATTCCTTTTACCTCAAGGTCGGGCACCGCCACTCTTTTCTTAAATATTGTCTTTATTTTTAGGGTCTTGAATGACTCTAGCATTGTCATATTTAAATTTTGAGTGAATATATCATGGCTCAGCCAAAATTCTATTTACAGCCACTAGCGGCTGCGATTTCCATTGCCTTTATTGCGCAAACTTCATTTGCTGAAGTCCAATCTACAGCTTCAAATCCAACACCTGATACACACATGACGAACTTAGCGCCAATTGTTGCTACAGCTCTACAAGGTAATGATGCTAATGGCTTGATTGTACGGGCAAACCCGAAGCAACCCATTCAGCCTATTCCTGCGTCGGATGGCGCAGATTACTTACAAAGTATTGTAGGGTTTAGCAGCGTAAATAGTGGTGCAGGTACGAATGGTGATGTGACCTTTCGTGGAATGTATGGATCACGAATCAAAATTCTAACAGATGGAACTGAAAATTTAGGCGCATGCCCGAGTCGTATGGATTCACCGACTTCGTATATCTCACCTGAGAGCTATGATCGAATCTCGGTGATTAAAGGTCCCCAAACTGTCCAGTACGCCAACACAGGTTCAGCAGCCACTGTGATTTTCGAGCGACGCCCAGAACAATTGAATGATGAAAAAAATTATCGAGGTCAGGCAAGTGTATTAATGGGCTCTTTTGGGCGTTTAGACCAAAATATTGAGGCAGCGGTAGGAGATGAACAAAAATATATTCGAATCAATAGCAACCGGTCAGTCTCAAATAGTTATCAAGATGGTAATGGGGCGACCGTACCATCAGATTGGAAACGATGGAATGCAGATTTAGCATTGGGTTGGACACCTAATGCAGATACATGGATCGAGTTAACTGGCGGTAAGTCTGATGGTGAGGCTGTATATGCTGGGCGAGATATGGATGGTTCTAAATTTGCCCGCGAGAGCTTGGGATTAAGATTTGAGAAAAAGAATCTCTCAGAGGTAGTTAAAAAAGTTGAGGCGCAAGTCAATTACAACTTTAATGATCATGTGATGGATAATTTTAGTTTGCGTGATGTTGATGGCGCGGATCGCGCTATGAGTGTGACACGTCGTACTTTGAATGCACGTTTAGCCACAACGATGGAGTGGGATAAAGCAATATTCATTACGGGTGTTGATACTCAGAATAATCAACATGCTGGTGGAATGTATCATTCAAGCATGCCAATGATGAATACTCCACTGACAGAGGATATGAAGTTTCAATCTTATGGCGGGTTCACTGAATTATCATATCCATTGAATGATCATAATAAGTTGGTCACAGGTGTTCGGGTTGACCAAGTTAAGATTAAAAACTTAACAATGGTTCAAGAACGTCAGGAAACATTACCAAGTGGTTTTATACGGTTTGAAAATCAGCATCCAGAGCATGATGCTAAAACCTATATTGGTCTAGGCTATGTAGAGCGCGTACCAGATTATTGGGAGTTGTTTAAGACAGATTATCAAGGCAATGCTGTTGCTACCTTCAAGGATTTAGAAACAGAAAAAACCTTACAGTTGGATGTTGGATACCAACATAATCACGGGGCATTCAGTTCATGGGCATCAGCTTATGCTGGTTTGATTAATGATTTCATATTATTGAATTATGACCCAGCAAAAATGACTGGTCATGGTAAAAATGCTGCTGATTCTAGAAATGTCGATGCGACAATCGCAGGGGCCGAAGCTGGTGTAGGTTATCAATTTACCAATGCTGTTCAGGCAGATCTTAGTGCGATGTATGCTTGGGGAAAAAACACAACTGATCATCAACCTTTACCTCAAATATCTCCGCTGGAAGCACGTTTAAATTTAAGATATGTGCAAGAGCGTTTTAACTTAGGTTTATTGTGGCGTGTGGTAGATGGGCAGGATCGTGTCACTATTAATCAAGGTAATATTGTGGGTAAGGACTTTAAAACGAGTTCAAGTTTCTCGACGCTGTCTTTAAATGGTACTTATCAAATTCATCAAGGTGTTGATTTGAGTATTGGAATTGATAATGTTCTGGATAAAGTTTATACGGAACACTTAAATAAAGCAGGTAGTGCTGGATTTGGTTTTGCACAGAATGAGCAATTTAATAATATAGGACGTAATTATTGGGCGCGTGTGAGTATGAAGTTCTAGTCATATTCAGTTTATTTGACGTATTAAGCCTAACACCCATTTAGATCGCCGTCTGAATGGGTGTTTTCTTTAAAATTGTCAGACATAAAATATGAATGTCCTTAAATGATATTGTGATGAGGTTATCATTATTTTAAAAATAATAAAAAAGATGTAATGGATAATAAAATGACAACAATGAGTCAAGTTCATCAACTACATGGTCGTAAAGTAAAATTTGATTTCAATCATATTCCAAAGCATTGGATTGAAAATGACCCTGTTTCCACCCATATGTTGAATACAGCACATATGATTTTACCTGCGGGTGAGTTTTGGTTTTGCCGTGTATTTAATAAAGCTTTACCGTTCGTCAAAGATGAACAATTAAAAGCTGACGTGAAAGGTTTTATTCAGCAAGAAGCGATTCATGGTCGTACTCATCAACATGCACAAGTTTATTTTGATCAACATGGATTAGATGTAAAGCCGTTCATTCAACGCATGCATTATCTTTTTGAAATCCTTTTAGGAGAAAATCCAGTAGGTATCAAAATGATGAAAAAAGTGGTTGATGAAAAACGTTGGTTAATCTTCCGACTGGGTGTGATTGCAGCCATTGAGCACTATACTGGTGTGGCAGGGCAGTGGAGCTTGGACAATACTTCATTAGATAAAGCCGATCCAATCATGGCTGATCTATTCCGTTGGCATCTTGCTGAAGAAGTTGAACATCGTACGGTAGCGTATGATTTGTTTAAACATATGTTTGAATCAGAGTTTAATTTTCAAATTTCAAAAAATGCTTTGATGACCTTTATCTTCCCTATTATGGCAGCGGTTTGGGTTGAAGGCGGCAAAACAATTTTGAAACAAGATAAAGATGCAGGTAAGTTTAGACATATGGGTACTTTAAGACTCATTATGCAAATGGAAAAAATTAGCCGTAAGACTGATCATATTCCTACCTTCAGTCATTTAACTTTAGCTACCATCCGTTGGTTTAGTCCAAAGTTTCATCCTGTGCAAGAAGGTAATACTCAACAAGCTTTGGATTATCTAGCACGCTCTCCATCAGCACTTCGAGCTGAGCAAGAGGCAACATTAAAAATGGCTTAAAAATATACATGCAAAAAACCGAGCCTTAGCTCGGTTTTTTATTTATTGATGCATACTTGCCAGCTGTTTTCCTGCATTTTGATATAAATCGAGAGCTTGTTCTTGTTGTGATCGCCCTTTACGCTGTAAATAAAGATCAAGCTTTGGTATTTTTTTTGCGCCAGCATAAATCACAGTATTTTTAGTCAGTAGATACAGTGGATACCACGGCAGTATTCGAGGCTTAAGCCCTAAATTTTTCATTTTTTTACGGCCCATAAAGATTTGGGTAACATCTAAGTGATTCTGGTAGGCTTTCTTCTGCATGAAACGTTTAAAATGTTTATATTCGCGTTCAAATGGTTCTTTGGATAGGCTTACTGCAAGCTGACGACTACTTTCATCCACTTGAGGATGAGCATAATTCATCCATTGCAATAATTTCCAGCCTTCAGACTCTTTATCAATCAGCCAGTGTTCGTCAACACCCATTAACCAGCCTGTATATTTCCAAAAATGCATAATCGCATCGACTTCACTTTTATTTGGAAAAATACCGATTGCTCGAATACCTAAAAGCATTACACCGCTGAAAGCAATATTTGTCATTGCCTGATCATATTGGTTAATCGGCATTCCCCAGATATCCCAGTCCCAATCTTTAGATTTTTTTAGATGGTAGCGAACTAAAGAATGGATGAAACGCACAAAAATAGTTGAAGTAAAGCCATCATTAAAGCGTTGAAATCCATTCGGCTTAGTAACATCTAGCCACCATTTATGCGTTTCTGCTAAGCGCTTGCCTGCATATTTGCTTAGAGCACCTGTTAAAATTAAAGGTTGATTAAAGCCAGGGTATTGATATCCAGTCATTAGCGCGAGATCACGCATAATAAAAGTGACATTCGAGCCTAAACGATGTGTGAATTGAATTGCACGATCAATTTTTTCTTGATCGAACCAAACAGGCTGTTGTTCCACGAGATCAAAGAATGCTTTGATTTCAGGGACTGGTTTGGGAAGAGCATCTAAGCCTTGATATAAGGCTGTTTCAAAAAGCTTTCGATTTTCGCGTGGATTGGTCATCACCCAATCCATTAAGCGATCCATCGGCACATCACCCGTATGTAAACTTTCATTTAACTCTAAATATTCAGCATAAGTTGGAATGAAGTTTTGATCGGTCATTTTGTGTAGAAGCTTGGACAATAGATCGCTACGCTTCATTCGCTCATATGAAGCCATACGTTTTGGAATGCTAAAATTTGACATGGTGTAATTAATCTGGTTATTGTTTGATCAAAGATTAATATGAATATTTATTCGCATTCAATTCGCATTATTAGAATGGCAGCTATGAGAAAAAGACCACAACAACAAAGAGCAAAGCTGGTAGTCGATAGTATTTTGGAAGCGACTCTGATATGCATTTCTGAAATGGGCCTAGATCAAGTCACTACGCCAAAAATATCTGAAAAATCAGGGGTGAGTGTAGGCTCTATCTATCAATATTTCGAAAATAAAGATCAGATAATTTTAGAATTGTTACGCCGTAAGAGTGAAAACTTAGGTTTGTCACTTAAAGCGCTGGCAATGAATCAAGAAGAAATGGATTTAAAAACCTTAGTCGATGTTAGTCTTCAATTCGGATTTGATGTAATGAGAGAAGATAATGGTTTCTTCTTTGAAGTCCTGAAACATTGGCATGGCTACAATAATTCAGAAGCAGCAAAGGTTTTAGAAAAGCATTTTTTTGAAGTTGGTTTATATGTATTTAATCGTTTCTATCGTCATTGGGACTTCGAAACACTTAAGCATAAATCTTTTGTGATTATTAATAGTACCTTGTTCACAATGATGAGGTTTGTAAGCAACAATGATTTTCTTATTTCAGAACAACAGCTTAAGAGAGAACTAAGTGCAATGATTTTGTCTTATTTAGACAGTGATAAGAGTTAAAAGCTCATAAAAATAAAAATTATATATAAAAAACATATAGTTAATTTGTGGTTGGTTTATTAACTATACAAACAAATAGAAAAAATTGAAAAAGTAGTTGCGTTAGAAAATAAATAGCCTATAATGCACATCCATCGGCGGTGATGTTGATTAAAACTTGTTGAAAAACAAGGGTTTAGCTGAATAGGTTGAATCTAAGTTTTGAGAATAAGTTAGAAAATAAATTAACATTGCTAGTTGACTTTCTGAAAAGAAAGGGTAATATAGCCGACCTAGCTTGATG
>NZ_JBWYIZ010000010.1:0-129388 GCF_056779995.1 Acinetobacter sp. ANC_7504
TCGATATTCATATATGGGTAAAGCGGAAGACCTTGTAAAATTGAATGAAGCTCTTCATTGCTTTCCACATCAAAAATACTGATGTTTGAATACTGACCTGTGATTCGCCAGATATGACGCCACTTGCCTTGTTGCTGTAACTCTTGCGAATACGCCTTTTCAACAGCTTTAATCTCATTCGCTTTTTCAACTGGCATATCCAGTGGGATGTTCACATCCATTCGTACATGAAACAGCATGTCTCACTCCTGATGTATCACGTCGCTTATTTGCGGCGAAGGTTGTCAATCTTGTCTAAATCCAACTCAATACCTAAACCATTGCCTTGAGGCAGATGTAATTCGAAATCACGATATTGAAGCGGGGTCTTTAAAATTTCGTCAGTTAACAGCAATGGACCAAATAATTCAGTGCCATATGCCAAATTCTCAAAGGTCGAGAACAAATGTGCAGAAGCGATGGTGCCAACAGAACCTTCAAGCATCGTGCCACCATACAGATCTACACCAGCGAGGTTTGCAATGGTTGCTACATCACGACCTTCGAGTAGGCCACCAGACTGAGCAACTTTTACAGCAAACACAGAAGCAGCATTACGCTTCGCTAAACGATAAGCTGTACTTGGACCCATCAATGACTCATCCGCCATAATGGCAATATCAAAACGACGAGTTAAACGCTCCATGGCATCAATATTGTCAATCGCACATGGCTGTTCAATTAGATCCACACCGCCATCTTGCAGAAGCTGAATACCTTTGATCGCTTCTAACTCAGACCAAGCACGGTTCACATCGACACGGATAGAAATATCAGCACCTAACGCTTTTTTGATGGTGAGAACATGCTCAACATCTGCTTCTACAGCACGAGAACCAATTTTTAATTTAAAGAAGTTATGACGCTTAGCTTCGATCATCTTTTTCGCTTCAGCGATATCTTTATCCGTATCACCAGAAGCCAACACCCAAAGTACAGGGACGCTGTCACGCAGACGGCCACCTAACACTTCAGACAGAGGCAAGCCTAAACGTTGAGCTTGAATATCGAGTAAAGCAGTTTGAATGGCACATTTTGCAAAACGGTTGCCATTAATATTCTTCTTCAACACTTGCATAATTTGAGCAACGTTGAGATCAGTAAAAGTTTTGAGTAGTGGAGCAAAATAAGTATCGATATTGGTTTTGATACTTTCAGGGCTTTCTTCACCATAGCCTAAGCCACCGATGGTGGTTGCTTCGCCCCAACCAATGAAACCATCCGAAGTTTCGATTTTAATGAGGACTAAGGTTTGAGTTTGCATCGTTGCGACCGCCATCTTGTGTGGGCGGATCGTCGGGATTTCAACGAGCAAGGTTTCAATATTTTTGTACATGCAGCAATATATTCCATTAATATATGCTAAATACCTTATTTGAAATAAAGTATTGAAAATAGAGGTTAAGTAGTATATTAAAATACTAAAAAAGTATGGATTGAGGAAATTTCAATGGAATTAAGAACATTAAAGTATTTTGCTACTGTGGTCGAAGAAAAAAGTATTACAAAAGCTGCTGAAAAATTATGTATCGCACAACCACCACTTACACGACAAATCAAAAACTTAGAGTCAGAGTTAGGTGTCGTATTATTTGAAAGAGGCATGAGACCGATTAAAACAACTGAAGTTGGAGAATTTTTTTACCAATATGCTGTACAGATACTGACCTTAACAGCACATGCTAAATCGATGGTAAATCGATATAAAGTGACAGATACAACGGTACGAATTGGATATGTTGGTTCGCTTTTTTATTGGAAATTACCTGAGATCATTGATTATTTAAGAAAGCATATTGCAAATATAAAAGTTGAATTAGTGGAATGCGGAACTAGGGACCAGGTAGAAGCTTTGAAATTGGGAAAAATTGATATTGGGTTTGGTCGATTAGGAATTAGTGATCCTTCAATAAAAAGAATAGTGATCGAAAGAGAGCAACTTTTTTTAGCAGTGCACAAAGATCATACATTAGTGACCCAAAATGTTAAGGAAGTACATTTATCACAATTGGTCAACGAACATATTTATATATATCCAAATACTCCTAAACCAAACTTCTCAACTTTTGTTCAAGGAATATTCTCTGAACTTGACTTAATTCCCCAAAATCTGATCGAGACGAGAGAAATCCATATGGCATTGGGGATGGTGTCATCTGGTGAGGGGGGGTGTATTATTCCAAAGAGTGCATGCTCTATAGGTATGAAAAATTTGAAATTTATACCAATTCTAGATAATGAGGCTGAAAGTCCAATTACAGTTGCCTATAGAAGTATCGATAATAATGAATACATCAAACAAATATTAGATTATCTAGACGAATTGAAGAGCATGAACTAATTTTTATGATTAGATTAATATAAAATATCTATTTATATGTAATATTTAATGGAAAAATAAATAGAATAATAATGTTAAAAATGATATTAATTTTATAAATCAGCATAAATTGGCATGGATTTGTCATAGGGATAGCGCTGATCTATAAAATATTTAGGATGATTTCGATGGAAAAAATTTCCGAGTTAAAGAGTAATGATGCAAAAAAAAAGAATATTTATGCTTGGTATGTTGTAATACTTTGCATGATTGCATATATATTTTCTTTTATCGATCGTCAAATTTTGGCTTTGATGATTGAACCGATAAAAGCAGATTTGAATTTAACAGACACGCAATTCAGTCTACTCCATGGACTAGCTTTTTCTTTATTTTACGCATTCATGGGTCTGCCGCTGGCATATATCGCAGATCGATTCTCAAGACCGAAATTGATTGCTGCTGGGATTGTGTTTTGGAGTATTGCAACGGCTTTATGTGGTTTAAGTAAGAACTTTATCCAGTTGTTCTTAAGCAGAATGGGTGTGGGGATTGGTGAAGCTGCTTTATCACCAGCAGCATATTCAATGTTTAGCGATATGTTCGCAAAAGATAAATTGGGTCGAGCTGTCGCTATTTATTCGATTGGATCTTTTGTTGGTGGGGGAATCGCGTTTTTAGTAGGCGGTTTTGTCATTGGATTACTCAAGGACATGTCACTTATCGCTGTACCTTTGCTCGGGATGTTAAAGGCATGGCAAGTGGCGTTTATTTTAGTGGGTTTACCAGGAGTCATTATTGGCATATTGGTACTTTTAACTGTTAAAGATCCTAAACGTAAAGGGCAAATGGTCGATGCGCAGGGGAACGTAGTAAAAGTGAAGCTTAGTGATACTTTTAAATTCCTGAAAAAGCATAAAAAAACATTTACATGTCATTATTTAGGATTTACTTTTTATGCCATGGCATTGTTTTGCTTAATTAGCTGGACACCTGCATTTTACATACGACATTACAATATGACAGCTACTGAAGTGGGCTATATGTTGGGTGCCGTGTTACTGATTTCAAATACTTTAGGTGTATTTGCGGCTGGTTGGATGAATGATTATTTTATTCAAAAAGGCAGAAAAGATTCGCCTATGTTTGTGGGTGTGATTGGAATCGTAGGTCTGATTATTCCAATGATTTTGTTTTCACAAGTTAATGAATTATGGCTATCAGTTACATTGTTGGTTGTTGCAATGTTTTTCGCTTCTTTCCCAATGCCGATCTCAACAACAGCAATGCAAATGCTTTCGCCAAATCAATTACGTGCCCAAATCTCATCTATCTTTTTACTCATCAGTAATTTGATTGCTTTAGGTATTGGTACCACATTAGTGGCTTTAATTACGGATCGTATTTTTGAAAATCCTTTAATGGTCGGTTCATCGATATCTATCGTTGGTGCAATATCATGCGTATTGTGCTTTGTATTATTGAAAGTGGGTTGTAAAGCCTTCGAAAATAGTTTGCAAGTTGAGTCTAAATAAATCATGTCTGAATAAAATAATGAGGGTACACCTATCATGTATTTATCGAATCTGAAACTTTTAAAGAAATTCAACTTATTGTCTTCAAAAGATTATTTTCAGATTAAAGATGTGATAGGACAATACTTGTGCCCTCATCAATTTGAAGTATTGAATGATGAATCTTTAGAAGTAAAATTAAGTGGGTTTTCATTTGGTCAAGTTGCACTATTTGAATTAAGTTACAATGCTCCAGTTCAAATTAGTTTTGGTGCTGAGTGTCAAAGTTATCTGTTTAGATTTAATTTGGAAGGGGAATGTAAAGTCAAATATGATCATTCAACTTATCAACAACGTCCTGGATTACTTACAGTTTCTCATCCTCATTTTGATAATAGAATTGAACTGCAAGCCAAATGTAGAAATATCATATTAAAAATTGATCATGAGTTGATCAACACTGTTTTATATCGCTTGTTGGGGTATATCCCTCAAAAAAATCTTATTTTCGATAGTGGCATTTCCTATACATCTGAAGAAAGAATTTCAATTTTAGAAACACTGAACTACTTATGCTTTGCATATTCAACTATTGAAAACTGGTGGCAAATTTCTGATAGCTTTAGTTCATATTTGACTGAGTTATTACTGATCAAAATTCCACATAATTTCAGTGAACGAATCGCAGATAAAAAATATCAACTCATCCCAAGTTATATCAAAAATGCAGCTCATTTGATTGAGCAACATTATATGGAAGCAATCTCGATTGAGGAAGTTGCGAGGCTTGTAAAAGTCTCGGTAAGAACGCTTCAAAAGGGATTTAATACCTATTTGAACCAAACGCCTCTCAGTTTCATGACATCAATCAAATTGGACCGAGTTCATCAAGAACTTAAACACACTCAGGTTGATCAGCCTATAATTGATATCTTCAATGCTCATGGTGTAAGAAGCTTTGGACACTTTACTCGGCTTTATAAAAAACGTTATGGATGCACGCCTTCAGAAACCGTGAAACAAAACAAATTAATAGAAATAAATTCGTAATTCGAATAGCAGTACCGCTTTTTGACGCGAGCAAAAAGAAGAATCTTTCCTACTATCACAATACACAATAAATATGTAAGGGAAGAAAATGAAAATCACGGTTCTTGGCGGTGGACATGGATGTTATGCATCAGCAGTGGAGATGGCGGAAAAAAATCACGAAGTTAAATTATGGCGAAGAGATCGAGATTCACTAAAAGAATTAGCGAAATATGGTGAGCTTACTGTAAAAGACTTTCGTGGCACTAGAACAGTATCTGTTGGGGATGAACATCAAAAAATCCAACTTGAAACTGATTTATCCAAAGCTATTGAAAACGCTGAATTGATTATTATTCCTTTACCCGCAACAAGCCATGAAGATTTATCGATTGAAATAGCACCCTACTTAACATCTGGTCAAGTCGTATTTTTACCCCCAGGTACTTTTGGAACATACCTATTTGCTCAAGCAATGCTTAAAGTTGGGAATAAGTCTGACGTGGCTTTTGCTGAAACGGGTACTTTGCCATATTTAGTAAGAAAACATAGTCCGAATTCTATCGTGATTAGTGTATATGCGACGCGATTGCCTACTGGGGTCTATCCAGTAAAATTAAAAGATCATGCTATTAGAGTATTAAAGCAAGCTTATGACAGCATCGAGCCTATAGAGGATGCTTTGAGTGGAGCTTTAATGAATGCAGGACCCATTATTCATCCTCCATTAATTATGCTCAATGCTGCACCTTTAGAACATTTTGATGTATGGGATATTCATAATGAAGGTACTCAACCTTCAGTGAGGAGAGTAACGAGCTTATTAGATCAAGAGCGAATGAATATTCGTGAAGCATTGGGATACTCGAAACAGCATTTCCCACTCGCAGATCATTACAATAAAGAGGGTGAAGGAGATGAGTGGATGTATGGTAGGGGGGCACATGGTAAGTTGACTGACAGTGGCGATTGGCGCGAGAAAATAGATTTACATTCACATCGGTATATGCTCGAAGACACACGATTAGGCCTGTCATTTATTGTATCGGTTGGTAAGTATGTTGGAGTCAAAACGCCGATTGCTGAAGGGCTTCTGAATATCGCATCATCAATTACTGGTAGGGATTTGTATAGTGAGGGTCGCACTCTTGAAAATTTAGGGTTATTTGATTTAACACAGCAACAATTAAAACACCTGTTGAACTCCGGAGAGCAATCTGCATGATTAAAAATATTATTATTGTAGGTGCAGGTAGAATGGGTAATGCGATTGCGATCGCATTCGCATATGCAGGAATTGAGATTGCACTTGTAGACGTAAAAGATCGAAACCCAGCAGAAAAAAATGAATTTCTGCAAAAATGGAATGACAGCCTCGACCAAGAGTTGCATCTCTTAGAACATATCGGGATGTTAGTGAATGATCAATGTAAAGTATTAAAAGAAAGAATTCATTTCTATTTCAAAGATAATCAAACTATTGATTGGAAAAATTGTGAATTAATTATTGAAGGTGTGCCTGAAATAATGACTCATAAACAACATTGTTTTCGGTGGTTAGAACCCTTAATTTCTAAAAACTGTATTGTAGCATCAACGACTTCGACCTTTTTGGTCACTGATATAGCAAAATTAATTTCTCATCCAGAACGTATTGTTAATGCGCATTGGCTTAATCCTGGGTATTTAATGCCTTTAGTTGAGCTAAGCCGATCGGAGCATACTGCTGATATAGCAGTAGAAAAACTAAAAACATTACTTGAGGCAATTGGTAAAGTCCCCGTGATTTGTAATGCAGTTGCTGGATACATTGTTCCAAGAATTCAAGCATTAGCAATGAATGAAGCAGCGAGAATGGTTGAAGAAAACGTAGCAAGTGCTGAGGATATTGATAAAGCGATTCGTACAGGTTTTGGTTTGCGTTTTTCAGTGTTAGGTATGCTAGAGTTTATCGATTGGGGTGGAGGAGATATTTTGTATCATGCTTCTGAGTATTTGAGAGAAGAACTTGGTGAGCGTTACAAAGCCCCTGATATTATCAAAAAAAATATGAGGGAAAATAGAAATGGTATTAGAGAACTATCAGGTTTTTACAAATATGAAAGCATGGATATTTATCAATATAAACTAAATGTCATATCAAAATTCGCTGAAAATTTGCGATTTAATCAGCTTATTCCACAATATGAAATTATGAAATAAGCGTTAGTAGGTAAAAAGATTTTAGTCTTTTTACCTATTTGGCATTAAATTGAATATTTTCTTTAATTGTAAATTTAGTGACTCAAGTTCTTGTTCATCAAAAGAATTTAATATACCAGCTAAAGTAACACGATTGATCTGATTAATTTCATCCACCAGACCATATCCTTTTTCAGTGAGCTTCACCATAGAAATCCTTTCATCATGAGGGGATGAGAAAACTTCAACGATACCTTCTTCGACTAATCTATAGATTGCCTTAGTTGCAGTTGTTAATTTGATTGTTGCTAAATTTGCTATTTCAGTGATATTGGCTTCACCGAGAGCATTTGTACTCAAAATGATTTTTCTTTTTGTATTATCGAGACCTATTTTTTTTAAAGATTTATCAATCAATTGGGAATACTTACCATTAACTTGAGATATCCAAAAAAATGGGAAATTTTCCAAACTTTTGGGATCGTTATTTGGCAAATAATTTTCAAAATTTTTTAACATGAGCAGCAATTAAACTTAAAAAAATATAATTGATTATACAAGAAAAAAGACAAAGATTATTTTATTTCAAAATAACTTGACAAATACATTAATTTTTCAGATATTGATGTTGAGTATAAAAATACATGGAAAAGTGAATTGAATATTATATCTAGAAGTCTCTCTTTAGGAGATGGAAAAATTAGAGTCGTGGTTAAAGACTCAATTGATATACAAAATGAAGTGACGACACTTGGAACTCAGGCGCGCAGTGGAGCATGCCCTGCAATTTCACATGCTGAAATTATAAAAAATATACTCAGCAGTGATTGCAAAATTATTGGAAAAACTCATCTTCATGAACTCGCATTCGGTATAACTGGAATAAACAAAAACTTCGGAACACCTTTAAATGTTAAATATCCGCAACTTATTCCTGGAGGCTCTTCCAGTGGTTCGGCTGCAGCTATTGCGGCAGATATAGCGGACTTCAGTATTGGTACGGATACAGGTGGCTCAATTCGTATGCCAGCCGCTTGCTGTGGAGTGTATGGATTAAAACCTTCATTTGGTCGTGTAAGTCGTGATGGTGTTTGGCCAAAAGATACCACTTTAGACTGCGTCGGACCATTCGCATCAGATATCAAAAATCTGATTCTTGCTATGCAGATCATTGATCCTACATTTAAAGAAATCCAAATCGATCTACAGCAGATTCAATTAGGAATATTACGTGTCGAAGCGGAATCTGAAATTTGGCGTGTCTTAGATGCTGAGTTAACAAAAATTGATTTACCTCAAAAAAATCTATTCATAGACAATATTGATGAAGCATATCAAGCAGGTATGTCGATCATTAATTACGAAACTTGGGGTGCATATCATGATCTTACTCAAACTGGACTTCTAGCCAATGATGTTCAGCAGCGTTTATTAAAAGCATCTGAAACCACTCAAAAAGATGTAGAAAATGCTGAATTAATAAGAACTCAATTCACAGAGCAGATCAATGATTTACTCAACAATGTTGATGTTTTGATACTGCCGACACTACCTCAATTTCCACCTAAATTAGACGAAGCTGAAAATACTGTTGCTTTCCTCAATTTAACTAAGCTCGTGCGACCATTCAATCTATCGGGCCATCCAGCGCTTACGATTCCATATGAAACATCAAATGGCTTACCTGTCGGTATGCAATTAATTGCTAAGCATGGTGAAGATGAAAAATTGTGTGCTATTGCACAACACATTGTCGATATTACGAAGCATTCACAAGGAGGTGGCAAATGAGCAATTTAGCCAAAGATCAAACAGAGAGCTTGATTGATCTTGAAGAATTATGTCAAGAGATTAGACAGCGAGCGTGTTCAGGTGAATTTGACGAACAAGCATACGTGAGTCAAGACATTATTCAAAAACTGAAATCAATTGGGGTATATCGTGCTTTAGTTCCTAAACGTTTCGGTGGTGATGAGGTTTCACCGCGTACGTTTTGTGAACTTATTGAAAGGCTCTCTAAAGCAGATGGATCAGTAGGTTGGGTTGCAAGTTTTGGTATGAGCCCAGCTTATCTTGGGAGTTTACCTGAAGAGACACTTTCCGAACTTTATAAAAATGGTCCAGATATCGTTTTTGCTGGTGGAATTTTTCCACCGCAAGCTGCTCAAGTGACCGATGAGGGTTTAGTTGTAAAAGGCCGTTGGAAATTCTCAAGTGGTTGTAAAGGTGCAGATATCGTTGGTGTAGGCATTGCCCCGATCAAAGATAATGAATCTCATGGCTTACCACGTATGGCTGTTTTACCAGCGCATAAAGCACAAATTGAAATGACGTGGGATACAGTAGGTTTAAAAGGCACAGGTAGTCACGATCTCATTGTCGATAATGTACTTGTACCTGAGCATTGGACTTTTGTTCGGGGTGAGCCATCTAAACTCAGCGAACCATTTTTCAAATATCCATCCCTCTCTTTGGCGACTCAAGTCCTCACCGTAGTCGGAATTGGCGTAGCCTCGGCGTCATTGGAAGAATTTAGAAAATTAGCTCCAGGTAAGTCGTCGATTACTGGAGGTGCAGAAATTGCTAATCGACCTATCACTCAGTACGAATTTGCGAAAGCTGAAGCTGAGTTCCTAGCTGCAAGAACATGGTTCTACAACACCATGGATATTGTATGGGAAGAAGTACTCAACGGGCGAAAACCTGAGCCACATTTAATTAGTGATATGCGTCTATCTTGTACACATGCGGCAAGAGTCTGTGCAAAGGTCACCCGCAAAATGCAAATGTTAGCTGGGATGACTGCCATTTATACCAACCATCCATTTAGTCGCTTTGTGAATGACACGAATGTCGTGACACAGCATGCATTTATGGGTGATGCAACTTTACAAAATGCTGGTGCGATGAGCTTTGGGCTTAATCCGACACCTGGATATTTATAAATGACCGAAAAGAAGGAAATCGAAATGGAAGCTAAAAAATCATTACGCGTATTGTTCTGTATGGGGATTAACCAAAACTTCTTTGATGCAGAGCCAGCAGAAGCAAAAGCAGTATGGGCAGCATTTGGTGAAATGTGGAATGGTATCCATGATTTACCTGGCGTGCATGTATACGGCAACTTAGATGATGATCAAAGCATGGTAGGTGCAAGTACGGGGTGGCCTTGGACAACCTATTTATTGGCTGATGTACCTGATATTGAGACAGTTCATGCTGCATGTAACTTATTCCGTACGACTGTGGTCGGAGAAGGTCCATATAAACTTTGGAAGTATTGCAAAGTTGAAGCAAGAGTTGGTCGTGAATTAATTATTCAACGATAAGGATATCGATATGGTCGACTCTAATGAACTCAAAAGCATTCTTCAACGTCTTCAACAGTTGGAAGCGCAGAATCAAATTCGTAATTGCCTAAATCGCTATATGGAAATTTGTGATGAACTTAATCAAAACACAAATTTAGAAGCGCTGATGGATTTATTTGATCCTGAGTGTATTTGGGAGGGGGTAGGGAAAAAATACGCCCAGTCATTTGGTCGGCTTGAGTCTTGGCAGGCAGTATATGACATGTTTAAAACATACACGCTGAAGGACTCGCATTTTGTTATGAATGCACATTTTGTGAATTCTGAACAAATTTATATTGATGGTGATGTGGCTGTTGGTCACTGGTTGATGTTGCAAACATCAACTTTCAAAACGGGTGCAAGCCACTTGAATGCAGCCAAACTGTCAATCCGTTTTAAGCAACAAAATAATGGCATTTGGAAAATCAAACACTTCCAAACAGAAAATATTTTCAGTCGACCAGTAACGCATTGGACCAGTGATGATGAGTTACCAGTACCGCAATCAAATTTAGTCGGTTGAGTTGCATAAACAGTTATAAGGGAATACATGATGAATAGTGCAATACCAGTTCAAAATATTGAAATTGATTACAATGAATTAGTTCAAAGTGACCGAGTGCATACCTCTTTATATAAAGATGCACAAATCTTTGAAGATGAAATGGAAAAAATTTTCTACAGCACTTGGGTTTGGGTTGCTCATGCAAGTGAAATTCCAGATGCTGGTAGTTATAAAACGATTAATATTGGTAAACAACCTGTAGTGGCTGTACGAGATCGTAAGAAAAAAGTCCACGTTTTACTCAACCGCTGTCGCCATCGTGCTGCTACAGTTTGTGAGCATAAAAAAGGCAAAACAAATAGCTTTGTATGTCCATATCATGGTTGGAGTTACGCTTTGGATGGTACATTGCGTGGCGTTCCTTCACCTGAAAGTTATGGTGAATGTTTAGATAAATCTGAATTTCCACTGATCAGCCTACGTGTAGAAGAATATAACGGCATGATCTTTGCGACCTTCAAAGACGATATTGAGCCATTAGAAGACTTTTTAGGTGCTGCGAAAAAGTGGATTGATCTATTCATGAAGCAAGGCGCAGGTTATCCAGTCAAAGTATTAGGTGAACATCGTTTTACATTCCCAGGTAACTGGAAAATTCAGTTGGAAAATACAACTGACGCGTATCATTTCCCATTGGTTCATAAATCATTCTTAAGTTCTGTAGACGAAAAAACAGAAGAGCTTTTCAACTTTGAAAACCAACCAGGCTATGTTGAAGATCTAGGAAATGGTCACAGTGTGATGGTGATGATTCCAGAATTGGTAGATCTTGATGAAGAGTTGATGGAGCGACCAATCCAAGAGCGTTTTGAAGAACTTGCCCAAGCGCTACGTGAAGAAGGTCATGAGGAACTTGAAGTTCGTCGAATTTGCCGTGCTGTCGGTGGTTCGGGCTTTAACTTAAATATTTTCCCTAACATTGCATGTTCTATGGCGTTCTTCCGTGTAATGCAACCATTAGCGGTAGATAAAACTGAAATTCACCACTCAGTGATTACGATGGATGGTGGACCACAAATTGCCAACCAATATCGCCTACGTCTACATGAACATTTCCAAGGTCCTTTCGGTTTTGGTACGCCAGATGATGCTGAAGCTTGGGAGCGTGTACAGCATGGTGCAAATGCGGGCAATGATCTTTGGATCATGTTGAACCGTGGTTTACCAGGAGAAGTCAAAACTGAAGATGGTCTGAAGAGTGACGTGAGTGCTGAAACAGGCATGCGTGGCGCTTACCAACAATGGAAAAAGTTGATGACGGCTTAAGGGGAAGAGCATGAAAATTAATTTAAATCTTTTGAACGAAGTAACAGCATTCATTTGGGCTGAAGCTGACATGTTAGATCATTCAGAGTATCAAGCATGGTTAAATTTATGGAATGAAAATGGCAAATACATCATTCCAATTGATCCATCATTGACAGATTACGAAAACCATTTGAACTATGCATATGACAATCACCACATGCGTCAATTACGTGTAGAGCGTTTAGAAAATGGTGAAGCAATCTCGACAGCTCCCAAGGCCAATACTGTTCGTAGCCTGTCACGTGTGCGAATTATTGAAGAAACTGATCACAAGATAATTTTACGCTGTGCACAAAATTTAAGAGAGTTCCGCAAAGAAAATTTACGTCATTACACTGCTGATGTGATTTATGAGCTAATACGTCAAGAGAATGGCGAACTCAAAATAGACCGTAAAATTATCAATCTAGTCAATTCGACAGATACCTTAGCTGGTATCAGTTACATTCTATAGGAGGTGACCATGTCACAAGTTGTTTTGGTTACTGGTGCTGCCTCTGGTTTAGGTAATGTGATTGCTGAATATTTTGCTGAACAAGGGCATCAAGTTATTTTAACTGCAAGTACCTTAGAAAAAGCGGAAAGTGCTAAAGCTGCGAGTCAGTATCCATCGCAAATGTATCCCTTAAAACTGGATATATCAGTAGAGCAGGACTTTAGAGAAGCAGTGAGTTGGATTGAAACTCATTTCAACAAGTTGGATGTTTTAATCAATAACGCCACAGTAACTAAAGCAACTCCTGTCCTTGAAATCACTGCGAGTGATTTTGATTGGGTGACACAAGTCAACCAACGAGGAACCTTTCAGTCATGCCAAATTATTGGTCAGTATATGGCATCTAAAGGCTTTGGTCGAATTATCAACATGGCTTCATTGGCTGGTCAGAATGGTGGTACTGCAACGGGAGCGCATTATGCAGCTTCAAAAGGGGCAATCGTAACTTTGACTAAAATTTTTGCAAAAGAATTTGCCGCTAAAGGTGTGACGGTAAATGCCGTAGCACCAGGACCAATGGAGTCTCCAATAGTACACAGCGTTGTTTCAGATGAAAAAATGGAAGCGTTTATCAATAACATTCCTGTCAAGGCTTTAGGCAGTATGAGTTTTATCGCTGAAACTTGTGCTTTGTTAGCATCCCCACAAGCAGCTTTTGTGACAGGAGCAACATGGGATATTAACGGAGGACTATTTATGCGCTAAGCATTTGCTTAGTCATAAAGGGGGAAAACTATGAACGAAAAATACTCCGTAATAGTAAATAAAAGATCAGTAGAAGCGGAAAATGTTGTTGTCTTAGATTTAATTTCAGCAACTGAGTCTCCATTACCTGAAATCGAAGCTGGATCACATATCGATCTATTCCTGCCTAATGGGTTAATCCGTCAGTATTCTCTATGTCAAGATCCCAGTTTAAAAGGTGTTTTTCGACTAGGAATCTTAAAAGACGAAGCATCAAGAGGGGGGTCACTGTCGGCGTTTAATGACATCTTTGAAGGGATGCAACTACAAGTCAGCCATCCTAAAAATTTGTTCCCATTGTTAGATGCATCTCACAGCATTTTAGTTGGTGGTGGTATTGGGATTACACCGTTAATTACCATGGCTTATGATTTATTAAATAACGATAAGTCATTTGAATTGCATTATTGTGCAGCTTCCAAACAAACCGCTGCATTTGTAGATGAAATCAAGCAAGGTCCCTTAGCGAGTTATACAACTTTCCATTTTAAAGATGATGGTGCAAATCATCGTGAATTTTTTGATCACGCAATGAAAGATATTGCCAAAGATTCACATTTATATACCTGTGGTCCTAATGGATTTATGGATTGGATTATTAATCTTGCTGAGTCTAAGGGTTTTAGTTCCGATCAATTACATAAAGAATATTTTCAGGTAGATATTGATTTAGGTGGCGCTAGTTTTGAAGTTGTTGCACAACAAAGTGGTAAAACGATTCAAGTAGCTCCAGAGGAAACTATTCTGCAAGCTTTAGCGCGAGAAGGGATTAAAGTCGAGTTATCGTGCGAACAGGGCGTTTGTGGAACGTGTATGTGTGATGTGCTTGAAGGCGAACCCGATCATCGAGACGTCTACTTTACTGACGAAGAAAAAGAAAGTAATGAGCAGATTTTAGTGTGTTGTTCTCGATCAAAAACACCGAGATTAGTTTTAGATATTTAATAGTTGAATTGCCATCATGGAAGGTCATTTTGGGATTCAGGAGAAGGGAATGAATAGTTATCAAAAATCGGAAGAACAAGCTATTGATCCGATGAAATTCCGCAGAGCACTCGGTAATTTTGCAACTGGGGTTACTATTATTACAGCGCAAAATGCGCAAGGTGAAAAAGTGGGTGTAACTGCCAATAGTTTTAACTCAGTTTCATTAGACCCACCTTTAATCTTGTGGAGTATTGATAAAAAATCGACCAGTTTTGAAGTTTTTAAAAACTCTAGTCATTTTGCAGTCAATATTTTATCTGGATCTCAAATCGAGGTATCGAATAAATTTGCTAAACGCAATATTGATAAATTCGAAGGAGCAAACTACCGTTTGGGTGTAGGTAATGCTCCAGTTCTGGAAAATTGCTCTGCTGTTTTTGAATGTGAATTATTTCAAATTGTAGAAGGCGGGGATCACTGGATTATTATTGGAAAGGTCGTTAATTTTCAAGATGAAGGTCGTAGTCCATTAGTATATCACCAGGGTGCGTACTCAGCAGTAACACCACACCCAATGTTAAGAATTAAAGATTCAAATCCGGTCCAAACCGATGATTTGGGTCAACTATATCAAGGTAACTTATATAATAATGTTGCCTATCTCATGAGTCGAGCATTCAAGTTTTATCAAAATGATTACATCCCAAAGCAATTAGTCACAGGTTTTAGAACGAGTGAAGCTCGAATGCTTTTAGTGCTAGGCAGTGGTGCAAGTTCATGCAAAGATGATTTGCCACGTGATATAGCAATGCCTATGCGAGAAATAGAAAGAGCAGCGGAAATCCTTAAGAAAGATGAGCTACTAGTCGAAACAGAAGAATTCTACCAATTAACGGATAAAGGTAAAAAAACCGCACATTATTTATTTGATATAGCTGATGAGCATCAAAATGAAGTATTTGCAAAATACAGTGACCAAGAAAAAAATACCTTTATCACCATTCTAAAAGATATTGCGGGTATTCATTAAATCTAATTGGGCTAAATGTTAGATCATTTGGCCTTTTTTTCAATCTATGAAGATTTAAAAGGGATTTAATTATTAATTAAGGTATATAAATATACTTAAAAGAAAATTGAATTTTCTATGGAATTGGAAAAGAATTGGGTTGAATATATGAAATTTCATATAGCTGAATAGAAAAAATTAAACAGGGTTGAGTGAGAAAATCAGTAAAAAACTAAGGGGAAGTTGAGTGAAAAAGTTACCTACATTTGCAATACTAGCAATTTGCTGTAATACAGCAGTTTATGCGGACTTGGTAAAAGATAGTCAAACGACAATAAACTTAAGAAATTTTTTTATTGATCGAAATTTTGATTCAAAACCTGATATTGGTAGCTGGTCACAAGCGTTAGGTCTTAAATTCAGTTCAGGATATACCGATACACCAATTCAAGTCGGTTTCGATGTGACTTCAAGTTACGCGCTACGATTATCAGAACATAATGCTGAAAGGTCCGATACGATCTTAGCATTTGACCCTATAAAGAAAGAGCAAGAGCGAAGTTACAATAAATTCGGCGCAACATTGAAATTAAAATATAAAGACTCAGAACTGTTAATTGGTGAGCTTTCGCCAAGAACACCTGTTGCATTTATTGATGATTCACGTCAATTGGTGACAACATATGCTGGTGCGGCATTTGAAACCAAAGCCATTCAAGATTTAAAACTGTCTGCTGGACGAATCACGCATATTAATGCGCGTAATGATGATGAGTTTGAAAAATTAACTCTTTTTACTGGTGGACAACCTGATATTCCTAGAATTGAAAGTAATGGTTTAAGTTATGTTGGTTTAGACTATAACTTTAACCCTAAAATTTCAGGTTCTTATTGGTTTGGTCAGCTCGAAGATATTTATAACCAACATTATTTAAATGCAGCCTATAACACCCAAGTTGGCGATTCTAAAATTAAATTAGATGCACGTTATTTCCATAACAGTGAAGCTGGTGACAAATACTATGGAAACATAGATAGCAAAACATTTGGCGTTCAGGCCAACATTCAAAATGGCTCACATAGTTTTGCTGCAGGTGTTCAAAAAAATTCCGGGGATACCAATTTTCCAACATTTGATGGATTCGCTCCTCAACCTTTCCTACATACTTGGTCAACTTTAGGTTTCATCAAACCTGAAGAACTTACTTATCATGCACTTTATTCTTATGACTTTAAAAATGTTGGTTTGCCGGGTTTAAGAACGACTTTGCGTTATTTATATGGTACGAACATAGAGCGTAATGGCCTACCAGATAATAAAGAAACTGAAGCTAATTTCATTGTCGGCTACACCGTTCCAGAAGGGTCTTTTAAAGGGTTGGGTATAGAATGGAGGTATATCGACACGACTACTAAATATGGTGCAGGAACAACCAATGGTAATGATTTTGTTGAAAATCGAATCATTACTACATATAGCTATAAATTCTAATTACATAAACAGTTAATGGACAAACTGGAGATTATATGATGTTTAAAAAATTATTATTATCAACAAGCTTAATCGCAATTGCCACTTATGCTCAAGCTGATATCACGATTGGAGTTGTGACATCATCATCCGGACCTGTAGCAATGGTAGGTATACCACAAAAAAATACAGTTGCTTTATTACCTAAAAAAATTGGTAATGAGAACGTTCGATATATTTCTCTTGATGATGCGAGTGATCCTACAGCATCTGTCAAAGCTGTCGAGAAACTAATTAAAGAAAACAAAGTTGATGCAATCATTGGTCCTTCTGGTTCACCAAATGCTTCTGCTGTGATTGGGACGATTGCTAAAGCGAAAGTACCTCTTCTTGCACCGGTTGGAACTTCTACGATAGTCATGCCAATGACGGATCAAAAAAAATGGGTGTTTAAGACCACTCAGAATGATGAAATCATCGCAGAAGCGCTTGTGCAAGATATGGTGAAGCGAAAAATTACAACTCTAGGATTTATCGGTACTGCTGATCCGTACGGAGAAAACTGGGGAAAAGTCTTAGCGAATTTAGCAAAGAAAAATGGGATTAAAATCGTTGCTCAAGAATCATTTCAACGTCAAGACACCTCTCTAACTGGTCAAGCGTTAAAACTCATAAGTAAAAAACCACAGGCAATTCTAGTTGCAGCACCAGGCAGTTCAGCAGTGCCTCCACAAACTGCTTTATATGATCGAGGCTATCGAGGGCAAATTTATCAAACGCATGGTGCGGCTTTAGATCAATATTTAAAAATGGGTGGCAAGAAAGTAGAAAATACGATTTTAGCTGCCAGTTTAATGCTTGTTTTAAATGAAGTATCTAATACACATCCTTCTAAGAAAATTGCTACTAAATATATCAATGATTATAAAGCAAAATATAAACAAACACCTGCAACCTTCGGGGCAAATGTGTATGACGCAGGTCTTTTGCTTGAAAAAGCTGTACCGACTGCTTTGAAAAAAGCAAAGCCTGGCACCGTGCAATTCCGTGAAGCTCTACGTGATGCATTGGAATCTACAAAAGAAGTCGCAGGAACTCAAGGCGTGTATAACATGAGCCCATCTGATCATAGTGGATTTGACAAGCGTGGGCGTGAAATGATCATTGTTAAAAATGGTCAGTGGAAACTACTGAAGTAAATTTAGCTTTTCATAAATGAACTCAGAGCGATATGCATATATCGCTCTAGGTAAATTCATCCTCAAAAAAGGGTAGGAAGATGTTATGGATTTAAATATCGCGTTAATTTTGGGGCAGGATGGTATTACCAGTGGTGCTATTTATGCATTATTAGCGCTTTGTATCATTTTAGTTTTTACTGTCACTCGGATATTACTTATTCCATTGGGTGAATTTGCTGTGTTTGGTGCATTGACTTTGGCATCCATTCAAGCAGGTATTCCAAGCTTAATAGTTTGGCTGGTCGTTGCGTTTTTTATTGTCAATACAAGTCTGGATTTATACGCTAAATTTTTTAAAAATCAAATATTTAATATCAAAATTTTTATTGCATCAATAATTTATATTTCTTTGATCGTTATCGCGATGTACACACTACCTTTAGCGACGCTTCCAATGCCAATTCAAGTTTTATTGACTTTGGCTGTGATTACACCGCTTGGTCCTCAAATGTATCGCACTTTTTTTCAACCTTTAGTGGCAGCCAAACCTTTAGTCTTATTGATAGTGTCGATAGCAGTTCATGTGGCATTAGTCGGTTTAGGACTCGTGATATTCGGTCCAAATGGTGCTCAAACACAACCGTTTAGTGACAAAAGCTTTGAGATTGGAACTCTTGTTTTAAGTAGTCAAACTTTGATCATTATCGCTTCATTCTTTGTGATGATTTTAGTGCTTTGGTATTTCTTTGAAAAAACACTCTATGGCAAGGCTTTGCATGCAACCGCTGTCAATCGAATCGGTGCACAGCTCATGGGTATTTCTCCAATCTTTGCGGGCAAACTGACTTTTGTTTTAGCTACATTTATCGGAACCTTATCAGGCATTTTAATTGCACCGATCACAACCCTGTACTACGACTCAGGATTTATTTTAAGTCTGAAGGGATTTGTAGGGGCAATCATTGGAGGACTAATCAGCTTCCCAGTCGCAGCAATTGGTGCCGTGATTGTTGGTGTTATTGAGTCTTTCTCGATGTTTTGGGCAAGTGATTACAAAGAAATCATCGTCTTTACATTAATTATTCCTTTCTTACTTTGGAAATCGCTCACAACTCGTCATGTTGAGGAGGATGAAGAATGAAATCAAAAACTTATTTCTTTATATTTGCGCTTATTGTATTCATCAGCCCATTTTTTTTACCGACCTATCAAGTCACTTTATTGAACTATATTGGTCTAAATGCATTAGTCGTGTTGGGTCTTGTATTGGTGACAGGCGTTGGAGGCATGACTACATTTGGTCAAGCAGCCTTAGTGGGAATTGGCGCATACGCAACTGCTTACTTAACTGTGACTGAACAATTACCAAGTTTCCTCGCATGGACAGGTGGAAATCCTTGGTTTGGACTTCTGCTCGGAATAGTTATCACAGTCGCATCTGCGATTTTGGTGGGTGGCTTAACACTTAAACTTTCAGGGCATTATCTGCCTTTAGGTACGATCGCTTGGGGCATTTCACTTTATTATTTCTTTTCCACCATTGAAACTTTAGGTGGGCATTCTGGAATTTCGAATATTCCCTCTATTTCTATCGCAGGATTTGCCTTTGATAATGGCAACAAAATGTTCTACCTCATTTGGCTCATTGTATTCATTGCCATTATTTTGACAAAAAATCTTTTAAATTCTCGAGAGGGGCGAGCAATCCGTGCTTTGAAAGGCGGACAAGTAATGGCTGAGTCTATGGGAGTAAATACGTTTAGAGCAAAAATGATCATCTTTGTGATTGCTGCAATTTTTGCATCAATTTCAGGGTGGCTTTATGCACACACGCAAACTTTTATTAACCCGACACCTTTTGGACTCCAAATGGGTATCGACTACTTGTTTATGGCGTTGTTAGGCGGTGTCGGTAGTATTTGGGGTGCAATATTAGGTGCAGGCATATTCACCATGGTACGCCAATGGTTGCAAGACGCTTTGCCTATTATTTTTGGCGGACAAGGTCATTATGAAACAATCGTATTTGGATTAATCATTGTTGTATTGATGCAAAAAGCACCATCAGGGATTTGGTCATTTATTACTAAGTTGATCCCAAATAAATATAAGCCTGTAGATTTATATCCTTCAATCCACCCCATTCCTCAAATGGACAAAGTAGAAAATCAAATCAACAAGGGTGAATTGATATTAGATGCGAAGAACATCACGAAAAAATTTGGTGGCTTGGTTGCGAACAATGAAATGAATCTGAAAATTCACGCTGGAGAGGTTCTCGCTTTAATTGGTCCGAATGGTGCTGGTAAAAGTACCATGTTCAATCAAATATCAGGTGTAGATGTTCCAACAAGTGGTGAAGTTTTATTTAAAGGTAAAAAAATAAATGGCATACCATCCAGAGAAATTGCCAAATTAGGATTAAGTCGCACATTCCAACACGTAAAAATATTGCCTGAAATGACTGTATTAGAAAATACAGCCATAGGTGCACATTTGCGCGGAGAAAAAAGTGTCATCTCATCCATGTTACTTCTTGATCGAGTTGAAGAAAATGAACTTCTCAATGAGGCTAAATATCAACTAGAACGTGTAGGGCTTGGAGAATATTTGTATGTCGAAGCTGGCAGTTTAGCACTCGGGCAGCAACGTATTTTAGAAATTGCACGTGCTTTATGTGCGAACCCAAGCTTATTACTACTTGATGAGCCCGCAGCAGGATTAAGATTTAAAGAGAAACAAGCCTTAGCTGAACTTCTATCTAAATTACGTGCTGAAGGTATGGCAATTCTCTTGGTCGAGCATGATATGGACTTTGTCATGAATCTCGCAGACCGAATTGTGGTCATGGAGTTCGGTCAAAAAATTGCTGAAGGATTACCAGAAGAAATTCAAAAAAATGAAGCTGTATTGGAAGCTTATTTAGGAGGTGCTGCATGATCACAATGCTTGGAAATCAAGAGGGCACGCCTCTGCTAGAAGTAAATAATTTGAGTGTTGCTTACGGAAAAGTCGAAGCGCTTTCAAATTTTAATATGCGTGTTAATCAAGGCCAAATTGTTTCTGTTGTTGGTCCAAATGGTGCGGGTAAAACAACTTTATTGTCTGCAATTATGGGGGTGCTGGGTTCTAAAGGAAACGTCGATTTCGATGGGCATGTGGAGCAATGTCCACAGGTTGAGCAAATGGTGATTCGTGGGCTCGGATTAGTGCCTGAAAAACGGGAGTTATTTGGAACAATGTCTATTGAAGACAATCTTATGCTTGGCGCTTTTCAACGCTATCGCCAAAGAGACAAAGAAATTTTCAGCACTTTAGATGAAGTGTATGACATTTTTCCTCGTTTGAAAGAAAGACGATCTCAGCAAGCAGGAACACTTTCTGGTGGTGAACGACAAATGCTTGCAGTGGGTCGTGCACTCATGGCTAAACCTAAATTGTTGATGCTTGATGAGCCGAGTTTGGGATTAGCACCACTCATCACTCGAGAAATTTTTAAGGTGATTGACCAATTAAGAGGACATGGCGTGTCTATCTTGTTAGTTGAGCAGAATGCCAGAGCTGCTTTAAAACTTGCAGATTATGCTTATGTCCTTGAAATGGGAGAACTATCAATGGAAGGAAGGGGCTCTGATTTAGTTGAAGATCCAAGAATCATCGAAAGTTACTTAGGAATTAATAGTAAGCATCAAGACGTATTAGCTATATAGAACATAACAAATCATACGATTTTCAGGGATTTGAATGGATGTCAAAAAAAATTTTGGTATATGGTGCTGGAGCCATAGGCTGTGTAGTTGCTGCTAGATTAACGCTAGCAGGACACCAAGTCACTGTTCTAGCGCGAGGGGAAAAAGTCGAAACGCTAAATCAAAAAGGGATTCATTTAAAAGATGTAATGGGTGAATTTCAAGTACATCCATCTCGAATTGTGGATACTGAAGAATGCATTGAAAAACAGGATTTTATATTTATAGCAACCAAGTTTAACGCTTTATACGAAATCTCAACTCAGCTGAAGCGTTATATGCATAACGCGACAGTCATCGTGCCGTTAATGAATGGAATACCCTTTTGGTATTTTTACGGTTTAGAGAATAACTCTAAAAAATCAAGGATAAATTGTTTAGATCAACAGGGAGTTTTAAACGAGCATTTTCCATTAGAACATTTAATTGGCGCTGTTGTATTTATTACAGCGCAAAGTGTCAATGAAAATGAGGTCAAATCAGACAATCCATATTTGTTGATCTTTGGTGAGCCGAGTCATCAAATGACTGAACGATTACATGCGCTTGTTGAATTGTTTGAAAATACAAGTATCGAAGCACGACCCGTAGAGAACATCCGAGATCAAATGTGGACCAAGGTTATGGCTAACTTGAGCTCCAATCCATTATCGGTTGTGGCTGATGCTCCGCTAAGTAAAATTTATTCTGATCACAATTTAACTCGAATTACGCAACAAATTTTATATGAAGTTCGAGCTGTTGCGGCTTGCTATGGCGCTCGTATCAATATCGACCCAAACACATTTTTAAAATTGGGTGCAGAGATGGGGGAAACATATACATCAATGTGGCATGACTACAAAAATCATCACCCTTTAGAGTTAGCACCCATTGCAGAAGCTGTATTTGAATTGGCAGATGCTTATGAATGTCCGATGCCGACATCCAAACTTATATATGAATTAACGGTCTATTTAAGCGAACAAGCCAGAACAAGGAATAATGAAGATGAAAAATAATGTATTGAATGTGTCTGAAGCTGAATGGGCGCTCAGAGTTAAATTAGCGAATTGTTATCACCTTATCGATTATTTTGGTTGGACGGAAACAATTTTTAATCATGTCTCAGCGCGCTTACCTGGAGCTGAACACTATTATTTAGTAAATCCTTTCGGCTTGAACTATACGGAAATCACACCCGAAAATTTATTAAAAGTTGATTTAAACGGTAATAAAGTGATTCATTCTGAATATGATGCCAATCCTGCAGGATTTGCTTTACATAGTGCTGTTCATGGTGCTCGTGATGATATTCGATGTTTAATACATACACATACCACACCAATCAGTGCCATTGCACAAAAGGAAGATGGCTTTAAAAATGACAACTTTTATGGTGCGCAGTTATATGGTCGGGTAGGCTATCATGCCTTTGAAGGCATTACCTTATTCGAAGAAGAAAAACAAAGAATGATCAAAAGTTTAGGTGATCATCACATTCTGGTACTTAGAAATCATGGTGTAGCTGTGGGAGAGAGTACGATTGAAAAAGCTTTTTTCCTACTCTGGACAGTTCAACGAGCCGCAGAAATACAATGCCAAGCGGATTCAATGCGTGGTGACGATGTTAAATTAGATCATATCGTAAAACAGAAGTGTGCAGACTTAACTCAAATGTTAATTCAAGAAAGTGCTTTCGCAGATAAGTTTTTTAATGCGATGGTTCGAAAAATGCAGGAAAACAAACACTAGTTCAGGGATAGATTGCGATGAATACGATATTAAAAGAAAAAATCAGTCATAAGTCGGCATGGGTGGGCAAAGACCTAAAAAATCAGACAGATTGGATTTATTATTTAAGCGAAGAAATGCTTCATGAATTAAGCCAAAATTTGCGATTGATAGAACAACAAGATCTAGAAATTGATCAATTGAATAACACGCATTTAACGATTAATAATCCACATGTTTTATCTGAATTTAAAAAATATGCCGATGAGCTTGAGAATGGATATGGTTTCTTTCTACTAAAAGGTTTGGATGTCGATAAATTTAATGAACGCCAATTGGCGATTATTTACTATTTAATAGGCATGGTTATGGGTCAACCCGTTACCCAAAATCCTAAAGGCGATTTATTGGGTAAAGTAGAAAACGTTGGTGATCTTAACAACAAATCAACGCGAGTTTATGAAACAAACGCATATCTCCCTTACCATACTGACTTATCTGACGTAGTTGGATTGCTATCAATTAGAAAAGCAAAGAGTGGAGGATTGAGTAGTCTCGTCAGTGCTGCCACAGTCTACAATAGAATTTTAGAAAATTATCCTGAATATCTAGGTTATTATTATCATCCGACTTATTGTGATCATCTTGGTGACTCAGAACCAACACTCACGCCTATATTTAGCTTTTATGACAATAAATTAAGTTGTCGATACTTAAGAGCATATATTGAACTAGGACATGAGCGAAAAGGAATCCCTTTATCCAGAGTTCAAGTCGATGCGCTTGATATTTTCGATCAGTACATACAAGATCCTGATCTCAGACTAGATATGATGCTTGAACCGGGTGATATGCAGTTCTGTAATAACTATTGTGTAATGCATTCACGATCATCATTTATAGATGATGAAGACATCTCAAAGCGAAGAAAATTATTAAGATTATGGTTAAAAATGCCTAATGCCCGATCTTTAGCCAAGGATTTCCCAGGTAGAAATGGTATTCAAAAAGTAAATCTTTCATAAAAATGCTCAATATTTGACTACAACCTGACTCGGACTTTTAAGGCCGAGTCTTTTTTTTGCGATTACTCAAAAGTTGTAAGACTGAATCTGATTTAGAGATGAGTATAAATAATAATTACGCACTCATCTGATTGATCACCTAAACAATATTCTTTTTTTGTTAACGCGCTATATGGTTCAGCATTATATCGTCTAACAATATTCACACTTTGAATGAGTTAAGTTAAATCAGCTTCTGGAAGTGAGTTTTCTTCATTCAGCAGTCCTGAACGCATTTTATTAAATTTGAGAGTGATTTCTATTCAAGTAGGGAGAATAATCTGCTCTTCAAACGAAAAATGTTGAAAGCCTAGACCTGACAGGGAATACGTCGTTTATCTTTATTTAATCGGGCATCGGACATGGGTATTCATCATAATGCGGCTTTGGCTTGCAACAAGTAGACTTTGATTATTTTTTTCTACCTTTGATTAGTTTAATCATTATTGATTCTCAGTTGAGAAAAAAGAACTCGAACAGATGTTCGAGTTCTTTTTCTAAAATAAACTAAATATGAGCTTAGATTTTAGAAAATGCTTTATGTAATTTTGCACAAATCACTTCTTATCTGACCATTTCATCTTTTTCTACATCTAGACTTTTCACAAAATGTTTACATCCTGTTTTGAGTAAAATAATAGTCAATAACGCTGAGAATCCACCTACGATTGAAATTGAATAACCCACCATGTTGGTATCCCCGAATACTTTATCGGTAATTAATGCGACTAAAGTTGTTCCAATACCTAAACCAATTAAGCTACTGATTAACAAGAAAATTGCAGAAATTTGAGCTCGTAATTGATTTGGAGCTAAAATTTGCATAGCTGCTGTTGAGGTTGGCATTGGGAAAGATGCAAAGAACATAGCCACTGTAAAAATAGCAACAGATAACCACAGTGAGTCTACTAATGTATAGCTAATAATCGGTAAGATAATTCCTAAACCACCTAAATAACCAGCATACATTGCAGCATCACGTCGACCTTTACTTGTCAGATAGTCAGTTAACCAGCCTGCAAAGAAAACACCAGATGTGTTTGCGATAAGTAGAATCGTTCCTAACATATAACCTGTTTCAACAGGACTTAGACCAAAGTTACGCATATAAAATGCAGGTGACCAGCTCATGACACAAAACAATGCCATTGCATAGAATGTGAAGCCCATGTAGTGACAAGTAAATGTCTTACTGTGCTTTTTTAAGAATTTAAACGAATCCGTAAATTTAACTTTTACGACATTACCTGATGTATCGAGTTTTTGTCCTGTTCGTTGCGGATCTCTTACTGTTAAAATAAATAAAAGACCAATAAAAATGCCTGGCAATCCAACGAGAATAAAGGCAACTTGCCAAGCCTTCATCATGCCGAGTAAAGGAACATCAATAAACGTTGCATCTTTTAATAAGCTGATCACATAGCCGCCAACGAGAAAAGCCATCCCTCCACCGATAAAAGAACCAATGGAGTAAATACCAACGGCTTTACCTAATTTGTCTTTACTGAACATATCACTAAACATGGAATATGCTGCGGGTGATAATGCTGCTTCACCAATGCCAATCCCCATTCTTGAAAGAAAAAGTTGAATGAAGTTTTTACTTAGACCACAAGCCGCTGTTGCTAAGCTCCAAAAAATAATGCCAATTGCAATAATTTTTGGTCGGGAAAATCGGTCTGCTAAATAAGCGATAGGCAATCCCATAAATGCGTAAAATAGGGAAAAAGCTAAACCGTGCAATAGACTAAACTGAGTATCAGTTAAATTTAAATCTGCTTTGATCGGTTCAATCATCAAGACTAAAATTTGTCGATCAATATAAGAAAATATATAAGCCAACATACATAGTGTGACTACGTACCAAGCGTATCTCGTATTTTTTTTGACCGAAGCGGGTTCTTCAGCATTTAGAGTATTCTGCATTTTCGTATCCTATATCCTTAAGGGTTTGATTTTTATTCCATTATTTTTTTAGCTAAACTGTGACTAGGTATTCAAATTTAAGCAACATTAGTCATATATAATGCAAAATTAAACTCAAATACTTTTTTATCAGCATACTGATAATATTTATGATTTTATAAAAGGGCAATAGGTATGTTTAAAAAAAATACGAATTCACCTGAAATATTTGATAATGAATCGGGTTACCTTGGATTTTTATTAAGAAAGACATCCCATGTATATCGTTTAAAAATGGAGCGTGTACTTGCTGAATATTCAATCACTCCACCACAGTTCACAATTTTGAAAATTATTTTGACTTACCCAGGTTTCACAAATGCGGAAATAGCACGTTTTGCTTCATTAACACCGCAAACAGTAAATTTGATGATCTCAAAATTAGAAAAACAAAATATTCTCTATAAAACTTCTCATTCTACGAATAAGAAAATTCAATTAATTGAGATATCAGATTTAGGGAAAAAACTTATGGAAGATTGTGGTGATGCTATTGATCGTTTAGAAGATTCTCTAGTCGATGGTTTTAGTGAAAGTGAAATAAGAATCGTCAGGAATTGGATGAAAAAAATTAATGAAGAATAATTTTCTAAATTATTTGGTTTTTGAACTTGCATAATTATCAGCACACTGATAATTTTTAAGTGCATTAAAAAAACTGAATGGATTTAGAGGAAAATAAAATGATCAAACCTTATGGTGTAGTAGGATTAGTTCCAACAATATGGGGCACAAGTTGTAGAGCAGATATTATGAAAAATATCTCTCATTTAGAGGAACTTACATCCGGTGCATTATGGTTGAGTTCTTTAGATATTCCAGTAAGACTGTTGGTTCTCCCAGAGGGGGCATTACAGGGCTTCAACGATGAAGCACTAGATGTTGATATTCAAGAATTCTTGGATGATGGTGCGATCGATATACCAGGCCCTGAAACAGATCGTTTAGGTGAGTTAGCTAAAAAACATAATGTTTTTATCATGGCGCAAGCCAAAGCTAAAAATGAGGATTGGCCAGGCATTATGTTTAATGTCGGATTTATTATAAATCCTCAAGGCGAAATTATTTTAAAACACCACAAAATGTCTGCTTTATTGCCATGCGAGCGTTCAGCATCACCTCATGATTTGTATGATGAGTGGGTAAAAAAATATGGTGAAGAGCTTCAATCATTTTGGCCAGTAGTTGATACGGAAATTGGTCGATTGGGCATCATGATGGCAATGGAAGGTAATTTTCCAGAAAATGGTCGAGGCCTAGCGATGAATGGTGCTGAAGTCGTCTATCGTGCATCTTTACCAGCTTCATTTACTGAAAATGATGTATTTGAAATCTCCAATCGTGCTCGTGCTTTAGAAAATAATATGTACGTAGTAGCACCTAATATTGGGGGGATGTATCTTGATGAAAATACATTAGCACCGATCGATTGTGGTGGTGGTCTTTCTATGATTGTGGACCATAAAGGTAAAATAGTGGGTAAACAGCATGATACCAATGGATCTACCTATGTCACTGGTGTAGTTGATATAGAGGCACTTCGTTATCATCGTACACACGCTCAGGTGACCAATTGGATGAAAGATATACGTGCAGAATGCGCACAATTAATTTATAAAAATAATATATATCCTAAAAATTTGTATTTGCAGCAAAAACAGGGACATCACGACGAATATAAAGCGGAAGTGATTGATAAGCAAATTCAGAAGCTTATTGATATGGGTGTCTGGAAAAAAAGCGCATATGATGAGTCTTAATCAAAGCACTAGCTTAAAAACCCAATAATGTATTGGGTTTTTTTGGGTTTATATATTTTTTAAATGATCTTTTTTTACATAAATCAAAGCGCCAGAACCACCTGCTTTGATTTCAATACGATGTTGAATCGGAAACCTCATCCACGAACCGGCTGAATAATTTCGTTCATTCATCACCAATTTACCTTTGATAATGAAAATTTCAATACCGTTATGATGTGTTGATTCTAAAACCTGTTGGCTTTCGAGTTTTTCGAGAAAGGTGTCTTCATACTCAGATTGAAATAGTTGGCAAATCTTTCTGTTGTTAAAATAGGTCCAGTTTCGCTCGTCACGAGTATCAATTCGGGTAGCTAATTTTTCTTCTTCAGACATTTGCATGAGTTTCACCAAGATCAGACATCCATCTAAGCTCGAGACAATATGTTTAGAAAGGTGAGGATTTCGCATATACCATCCAGATGGATAGTGCTGATGATCATCTTCAGTAAAAGTCCCGTTTAACACTAGAACTTCTTCACCGAAGGGGTGTTGATGCTCTGGGAACTGAGAATTTGAAGGGAACTCAACTAGGCTGGTTGCTCTTGCTTGTTCTAAGCCAACACGATCAAACATCATTCGTTTAACTTCGCCTCTTGGGGATTGAATCCATTGATAATCCTCTGGAGTAATTATTACAGGTTGAGAGAAGTCAGCATTTAATCTCATGCTTTTAGCCTAAAAAAGAGCATTAAAGTAATTAATATTATCAAAAAAAGCGTGAATTTAAGATGAAAACCTGTTCAAGTTCGAGAGTGATTGGGTGTGGAGCAACTTTGACTTTGGTCGGCTAGCTTCTCTTTTCTCTTTCGAATAATTTAATCTAGGTCGACTTTATTTGAGAATCTAAGTCAATAAAAAAAGCCTCAATTTTTCGACTGAAGCTTTTAAAATTTTGGAGCGGGAAACGAGACTCGAACTCGCGACCCCAACCTTGGCAAGGTTGTGCTCTACCAACTGAGCTATTCCCGCAATATGGTGTGAATTATAGTGATTTTGCACACCCTGTCAACACTTCCAAAATTTAATTGATGAATTAATCAGCACGTCGCCATAAAGTTCCTTGACGCGTATCTTCAAGTACAATGCCTTGATCAAGAAGATTTTGGCGAATCTCATCTGCACGTGCAAAGTTTTTCTCTTTCTTGGCATCTTTGCGTTGTTGAATGAGATCTTCAATTTCATCATTACTCAAAGATAAGCTTTCTTGACCAATATCTGATTTTAGGAATTCATCAACATTATGTTGAACAAGACCTAAGATATTGGTCAGATAACGCAAGGTGGCATAATATATGGCCGCCTGTTCAGCAAGTTCGTCTTTTACGGCACGATTTAATTCTTTATTGATTTCAAAAAGTACGGCAATCGCTTCTGATGTGTTGAAATCATCCCGCATTGCTGCATTAAACTTTTCAACGAGTGCTTCATCGTATTGCGAATTAATTTCGGCACCATATATCTGTTGATATGCTTTAAATGAATGATAAAAACGACTTAATGTGTTTTTAGCTTCTTTAAGCGCAGTATCAGAAAAATTCACAGGGCTACGATAGTGTGATGAAACGATAAAGTAACGAATAACTTCAGGATGGAATTTTTCCATGACATCGCGAATCGTGAAAAAATTGCCTAAAGATTTAGACATTTTTTCACCATCGACATTGATAAAGCCTACGTGCATCCAATAGTTTACATATTGTTCGCCAGTTGCAGCTTCACTTTGTGCGATTTCATTTTCGTGATGGGGGAAGGTTAAGTCAGACCCACCACCATGAATATCAAAATGATTACCAAGGCAACATGTAGACATTGCTGAACATTCGATATGCCAACCTGGACGACCATTCCCCCAAGGAGATTTCCAAGAAGGTTCATTTTCTTTTGCATGCTTCCATAGCACAAAATCGAAAGGATGTTTCTTTTCAACTTCAACATCGACTCGTTCGGAAGCACCTGCTTGCATGTCTTCGAGTTTACGACCAGATAGACGCCCGTATTTTTTAAATTTTTCAACTTCGAAGTACACATCACCGTTTGACGCAGGATATGCAGTGCCATTATTGACCAAAGTACCAATCATATTTTGCATTTGATCGATGTACTCTGTCGCACGAGGTGCTTCATCAGGTGCCAAGCATCCTAAATTGGCAGCATCTTCATTCATTGCCTGAATAAAGCGATCAGTGAGTGCTGTAATGCTTTCACCATTTTCATTTGCACGTGCAATGATTTTGTCATCAATGTCAGTAATATTGCGAATATATTTAACTTTCCAACCTTGGCTACGAAGAAAACGAATAATATAGTCAAATGCAACCATAACCCGAGCATGACCGATATGACAGTAGTCGTAAACTGTCATCCCACAGACATACATATCAATATGTCCTTCTTTGCGTGGTACAAACTCAACTTTTTTTCGTTGCTCTGAGTTATATAGAACAAATGGTTGCATAGGTCTTCAAAAAGCTAAAAAAATGGTGGTTCATCTTAACCTAAGGCTTATCTTTCACAAAGTTTTATGCGTAAAAAATCTATGCAAATGAAATTTATACATTTAAGAAAAAGATACTTGCATGCTTATGTTAATATATGAAGAATAATTTAATGATTGAAATTGTGGCTGAATCCAGCCTCAAGGTGCCCAGATTTGAATTCTGAAAATACTACATATTTAATTGATTTTCAAAAGGTTGCAAAAGAAACCTTAGAGATTGAGCGTCAAGCTTTATCGGTACTATCCAGTCAGATTGATGATCGTTTTTCCCAAGCATGTCAAATTATCCTACAGTGTCAAGGTCGTTTAGTGGTCACTGGTATGGGGAAATCTGGTCATATCGGTCGAAAAATGGCTGCAACATTTGCATCAACAGGAACTCCGTCTTTCTTTATGCATCCAGGTGAAGCTGGTCATGGTGATCTCGGGATGTTAGTGCGTGGAGATGTGCTGATCGCGATTTCGAACTCTGGTAAAAGTGATGAAATCATGATGTTAATGCCACTCATCAAACATTTGGGTGTGCCATTGATAACAATTTCAGGTGATGACCGTGGACCAATGCCACAGAACGCTGATGTTGCGCTTACACTTGGTCATATTCAAGAGGCATGCCCATTAGGTTTGGCACCAACTTCAAGCACGACAGCGACTTTAGCTTTAGGTGATGCTTTGGCTGTTGCTTTACTTGAAGCGCGTGGATTTACTGCAAATGATTTTGCCATGTCGCATCCAGCTGGTGCACTCGGTAAGCGATTACTGTTGCATGTTAAACATCTGATGCACGTGGGTGACTCTCTACCAAAAGTTTCACCTGATACACCAATGAATAAAGTTTTATACGAAATATCAAACAAACGTCTCGGATTAACCACAATTGTGGATGAAAATGATGTTCTGTTAGGTATATTTACGGATGGTGACTTGCGACGTCTCATTGATAAGCAACAAGGTTTTGATGTTAATCTTGCTGTATCAAAGGTTATGATTGAAAATCCTCTAACCATTTCACAAGAAGCAAGAGCGGTTGAAGCGCTAGAGCAAATGAATGCTAAAAAAATCAATCAATTTGTAGTAGTCAACGATGCCAAACAAGTGATTGGTGTAATTAGCATGCACGATTTAATTCAAGCTGGGGTAAATTAATTCATGGCATCTTATGTATTGTTAGAACAAGCACGACATATCGAAGCATTGGTTTTGGATGTAGATGGTATTCTAAGTGATGGTTTTGTAACGTTGACGAACTCAGGTGATGAAATTAAGTCATTTGATATTCGTGATGGACTTGGGATGAAACTTGTTCAGCAAGCTGGAATTAAAGTTGTCATTATTACCGGTCGCCAAAGCAATATTGTGACAAAGCGTATGAGTGATCTAGGTGTAGACTTAGTTTATCAGGGGCGTGAAGACAAAGGGACTGCCTTACAGCAAGCTTGTACGCAACTAGGTTTAAAACCAGAAGATTGCTTGTATATGGGTGATGATTGGCCAGATTTATCTGCTTTTGCGATTGCGGGAATGAAAGTAACAGTGCCAAATGGTCATCTTGAGGTTCGTCGTCGTGCAGACCTTGTAACCCAAGCTTATGGTGGTCGTGGCGCTGTGCGTGAAATTTGTGACATGTTATTGTTGTCAAAAGGGGTTTACCATGACCTTCTTGAAAAATATTTGGCTGTAACGCATTAATACGCAGTTGATATGAACGCTGAATATAGTTGATGATTTATGGATACTAAAGTTTTATACATTACTGCTGTTATCGTCGCTGCTATAAGTGGCGGCTATTATTATTACAGTGGTAAAGGGAAAAAATTAGAGGGTTCATCCGCTCAATCGATGACATATTCGGCAAAGAATATTAATCTTTTGCAAACTGATGAAAAAGGCATGCTTTATGTTAAGGCTACAGTGGATGAACTGAACCAAGATATGAAACAGAAAACATCAAGCTTGCAGAATTTAAATGCCAGCATGTTTACTGATAATGTAGAAGACGCTACGTTTTATGCTAAACAAGCACATGGTTTCAATGACAATGAGAAGATTGTGTTATCTGGAGATGTTGTTGCAACCAAGCAAGGAGAAATGGGCAAAATGGTTTTTCGAACCGATGCGCTTACAGGATATCCAAAAACAAGAAAGCTTGAAACATCTGAGCAAGTTACTGTACAAACACCAAATGCAGATTTTGTCAGCCAAGGCTTAGAAGCAGATTTGAATGAAGGTCAGTACGATTTTAAAAATATTCGAGGAAAGTATGCACCAAACTAAACCTTCTTATTTATCATGTTCGAAAATGCTTAAAGCAATAGCAATGGTGGCACTCAGTTCTATTTCTGTTATGGCATTTGCATTGCCCAGTGATCGTAATCAACCCATCATGCTTTTAGCTGATCGTGCGACCTATAATGACAAAACAGGTATAACGACCTATGTGGGGAATGTTTCTGTTGAACAAGGTACTTTTAAGTTAAATGCAGCCTCTATAGTTGCTAATCTCAATGCCAATCGCCAAATTAGCTCAGTAAATGCGTCAGGTTCTCCTGCAAAGTTCCAACAGCAATTAGAGTCTAAACGTGGCATTGCACGTGGTGAAGCCTCTAAAATTGTATATAACGCAGATACAGGCATTATTACTTTGTCGGGTAATGCATATTTGTATCAAGATGGCGCAAGTATTCGTGGGAACACTTTGCGTTACAGTATGAATAAGGGTGATATCGAAGTTGTAGGCGGTGGCAGTAGTGAAACGGGTAGTTCAAAAGGTCGCGTACAAATTATAATTCCTCCTTCTGCCTCAAAATCATTCTCTGGAGTACGTGATTAATGAGCGTCAATGAATCACCAATCCAAACATTAAAAATTAAACATCTTGCCAAAGTTTATAGTAAACGCTGGGTGGTGAAAGATGTTTCATTTAGCATGCAGAGTGGTCAAATTGTTGGTTTGCTTGGACCGAACGGGGCGGGAAAAACGACAAGCTTTTACATGGTAGTCGGACTGGTTCGAATGGATAAAGGTGAAATTCACTTAGATAATCTTGATCTTTCGGACCTTGCAATGCATGAGCGTGCTCGTCATGGAATTGGTTATTTGCCACAAGAAGCTTCAATTTTTCGTAAATTGAGTATTTCAGATAATATTATGGCGATTCTTGAAACGCGGAAGGATCTTAATAAGCAACAACGTAAAGAGAGACTTCAAGAGTTATTAGAAGACTTTAAAATTACACATATCAAAGATTCTTTGGGGATGAGTGTGTCAGGGGGGGAACGTCGCCGTGCTGAAATCGCTCGAGCATTAGCCGCCGATCCTAAGTTTATGCTCCTTGATGAGCCTTTTGCTGGGGTAGATCCAATTTCTGTAGGTGATATCAAAGATATCATTCGCAATTTAAAAGAACGAGGAATAGGTGTGCTTATTACAGATCATAACGTTCGCGAAACGCTCGCGATTTGTGAGCATGCTTATATAGTTAGTGAAGGATCCGTCATTGCAGAAGGGACCCCAGATCAAGTACTTATGGATGAAACTGTCCGTAAAGTTTATTTAGGTGATGATTTCACAGTTTAAAAAAATAATGTGATATCTATAAAATAATGTTGTTTTATAGATATTTAGACTGTAAATTAACTCAAACAAATCGTAAGTTTACAATTGACGCAGAAATAATATAAAAATCATTGTAGAATACGATTGATTTTATGTGACGTAGTTCACACTTTTTAATAGAGATTACAAGTGGCTAAACATCAATTAAGTCAGAAGGATATGGGGTATATCACGCTGTTTGCGATCAGTTTATGTGCGACACAAGTACATGCTGAAGATGCAATCGCTCCTCTAGCAATTGACGATACCCAACGTGCACTATCAGCAGAATTACAAAAACCCAAAATCAATTTTAGTTTGGAAAAAAAGACTGTTGAAGATATACCTGAACAGCTTGAAAAGCCACGTTTTAAATTATTCCAATCGAAATCCAAAATCTCGAAAGAGCAAGTGAAAGAACAGGTTCTTGTTCCTAAAGTTATTGAACAAGTTCCTGATTTAGACGACATAGTCGAAAATGAAATTGCTCAAGTTAACACGATACCTTTATCTAATTCGCAGTCTCAGAATGAGTCGAAGGATAAGACTCAAAAGAAATCTTTCTTTGCATTTGTTAAGCGTGAAAAAGCGGCATCTGAACCAAAAGTATTGCTGCCAAAGGTAAAGCAGGATATTGAAGAGGCTTCAGCGCCAAATGTTTTAAAACCTACTATTTCATCTACTGTACAACCCGCTACTAAAGACACTCGTCAGGTTTTAAAACCGCTTAAACCAAAGATCCAAAATCAACTAACAGAATCTTTAATTGACGCACAACACGCAAAATTACTAGAAAATGAAACATCGGTTACAGAAGACCAAACAGAAAAACCAAAAAGTAAACTCTTTACATTTATTGGGAATATAGGCAAAGATAAAACTAAGTTGGATGAGGGTCATCACCAAGCTACTGGCAATGTTTCAAATACAAAAGTTTTGACACCGACTTTACAAAAATCGGTGAGTGAATCTTCATTGAAAGTGTCTAGTACACCAAAACCGAAGATTGTTAATGATCAACAAATTAACAGCCAAAACAACTTGCTACAAGCTCCACCTTCAACTGTAGCGAAAGTTGAACATCGTCAAAGTCTTGTATCTAAAGCCAAAGCTTTTTGGCCTTTTAAATCAGGTTCTCATAATAAGTTAGAAACACAGAATGTAATTGAGCGTCCAAACTTGATCGTTCAGCAACCGACTAGTGCTTTGGCTGTAAATAAACCTACAATTGTTTATTCAAAACCAATAGAGCAGAAAGCGAAAATATCTGAACAATCGCAGTCGATTAAGCCAGTTGTAAATATTAAGCCTAAAGCTGATCAAGTCGTCTCTGAACAAAAATACAATACGGTGAATGCTGAACCTCAAGCAAAGAAAAAATTCAGTTTAACTGCATTAAAATCAAATATGGATCAGTTTTTTAAACCTAAAGCTGATGATGACTTTAGACAAGTTAAGTTAAATGAACTGAGTGATTTTAGCTTTGATCCTAAACAGGTCGAACAATTGCCTGTGATCACGACACAAGCTTCGCCTAGTGCTCCAGTATCTTTGATGCCACTTGTGAATGGTACGGCTGATAAACAAACGTTAAGCTTATACGATGCGATTAAGATTGCAGTAGCTAGACATCCTGAAGTGACACAAAGTGTTTCTTCACTCGCATCACAAAATGCATTTATTGATGTTGCTAAAGCCGGTTATTACCCACAGTTGAGTGCAGGTGTTTCAACTGGAGATATGACTTCAGGAGAAAGAGGGCGTCAATTATTTAATGTCAATGCGACACAACTACTTTTTGACTTTGGTAAACAAAAATCACTAGTGAGTACAGAAGAAGCCAAGTTGCAGTTTAGCCAAGCTCAAGTTCTTGTCACAATTGACCAAATTGCTCTTGAAGTGGCTTCTGCCATCGTGAATATTAAGCGATATGAAGAAATTACACGTATTGCACGTGAGCAAATTGCTGGTATATCACGAATCCGAGAAATTGCTAATTTACGTGCAGAGGCAGGTATCAGCAGTCAGGCCGATCCAATTCAAGCGCAATCATATTATGAATCTGCACAATCAAATTTAATTCTGCAAGAAACACAGCTCAATGTATTTAAACAACGTCTTAGAACTTTGATGGGAACAGATATATCAAAATATAACTGGGAGATACCTGAGAGTTTAATTAAGGCTTCAGATATTTATTCAGAGCCAAAGTTTAACGAAATTCCGAAAATGATGGCTGCCAAAGCAGAAGTTGATGTTGCAGAATTGGAAAAAAAACAAACTCAATTGAGTCGTTATCCTACGTTAAATGTTAAAGGTACATTGAGTCAAGCAGTCAACGGACGTAATCCGAATAACAATCAAGACGATGGAACAGATAGTTCTATTATGCTTGAAGCAAATAGTACTTTCTTCCAAGGTGGTGCAATTAGTTCACGCAGTCGTGCGGCATCGTTTGCAGAAGAAGCTGCTAAAGCAAAAGTAAATGCAGTTTATTTAGAAACAATTGATGAAATTCGTCGTGCTCAAGAACAAGTTGAAAATAAACAGCGACAAATGAAAGTATTAATTGATCAGCAAGCGACATCAGTCAGAACGAAAGAGTTATATCAAGAACAATATAAACTTGGCACTCGTACAGCTGTTGATCTTTTAAATGCTGAGCAAGCGATTCACCGTTCAAATTCAGATATTGAAACGGCACGTTATGATATTTATGAAAACTTAGTTCAATATATTGCCGCTTCTGGTAAGAGCCGCGATGTATATCAACTTAATAATTTGACCATTCAAGGGGTAGAATTGAAACCATGAATACAAGAATAAATTATCAACCATGGTTACAAGGTGTCCTGACGGTTGCACGTCATTATCGAATTGAAACCTCTGCTGAACGTATTCGCTTAGAACTAAATTGGAATCAGAACCAGTCAGTCGACGACATCTTGGCAATTATGACACGCCAAGTAGGTTTACATGTCCGTAAAGTGGATTTTAGCCCTGATATTTTAAATCCGTGGCGTTTACCGGTATTGGTCGGATTTAAAGATGGGCAAGTTGGCGTCATTGATCGTGCAGATGCACAAGGTAACGCAAGTGTTCAACTGAGCGGTGATGAAGGGTTAGCACAGACATTTTCAGTAGATACATTATTAGATGTCATCGACTCAGTCTATATTTTAAGACCAGAAACCTCAGTACCTGATGCGCGTATTGACGAATACATTAAACCGTACGAAAAAAATTGGTTTTGGGAAATTGTATTACGCGATTGGAAACGCTATATCGATATTATGTTTGCATCATTGCTTGCAAACGTATTAGCACTCGCGACAATCGTATTCTCGATGAATGTGTATGACCGTGTTATTCCAGCACAATCTATTCCAACCTTGTGGGTGCTGGCAGGTGGTGTATTACTTGCTGCAATCTTTGAATTCGCATTGAAATACTCACGATTAATTCTTTCAGATATGATTGGTAAGCGTGCGGATTTAAGAGTCTCGGATCGGGTCTTTGGTCATGCTTTACGTATTAAAAATAGTGAACGATCTAAATCCACGGGAACGTTTATTTCACAAATTCGTGAATTAGAAGGTGTGCGTGAGCTTGTAACATCTACAACAATTACCGCCTTTGCTGATTTACCATTCTTCTTCCTGTTTCTTGGTATTTTTTGGCTTATTGGTGGCAATCTTTTCTGGGTAATTTTGGTGGTTGTACCGCTGATGATTATTCCAGGGCTTTTGGCGCAAAAAAAATTAGCGCAATTGGCTAAAGAGGGTATGCGTGAGTCATCAATACGAAATGCGATTCTTGTTGAAGCCGTTCAAGGTATTGAAGATATTAAACTGTTACGTGCAGAGTCTCGTTTTCAAAATCAGTGGAATCACATGAATGATGTTTCAGCTTCTATCAGCATGAAACAACGTAAAATAGTAGGCGTATTGAATCTCTGGACTCAAAAATTACAGGGGTTGACCTTTGCAATTGTAGTATTGGTGGGTTGTTTTGCGGTAATGGATGGAGAAATGACCACTGGTGCGTTAGTGGCATGTTCGATTCTATCTTCACGTATGTTAGCGCCAATTGCACAGGTAACTGGTGTTCTTGGTCGTTATCAGCAAGCCAAAACGGCGAAAGAAAGTCTTGATGAATTAATGAGTAAACAGGTTGACCATCCTGAGCGTTCACAATTGATTCAGCGATCAGTACTCAATGGTCATTATGAATTAAATGGTGTGGTCTTTAAATACGGCGAAGAAGATCCTAAACCAAGTGTTGTGATTCCTAAACTTGAAATTAAACCAGGTGAAAAAATTGCGATTCTTGGGCGTAACGGTGCAGGTAAATCGACCATTCTTCAATTACTTTCTGGTATGCAAACCGTAGTTCAAGGTAAAGTTCAATTAGATAATATTGATATTACCTTGTTGGACCCATCGGACGTTCGTCGTGACGTAGGTTTGTTGAATCAAAATGCGCACCTATTCTTTGGTACAGTCAGAGAAAACTTAACGTTAGGTGCACCATTAGCTACAGATGATGATTTATTAAAAGCACTTGCTGTAACAGGTGCACTCAACTTCATTCAAGAAAAGAAAGAAGGACTAGATCATATTATTTTAGAAGGTGGTGTAGGCTTCTCAGGTGGACAACGTCAGGCACTTTTATTGTCAAGACTACTCATTTGTCAGCCGAATATTCTGTTGTTAGATGAGCCTACAGCTGCGATTGATGATGTATCTGAAAAACAATTAATTGATCATATGAAGAACTGGCTTGGACATCGCACATTGGTTGTGGCAACCCACCGCCGTGCAGTTTTAGAGTTAGTGGATCGAATTATCGTGGTGAATGATGGTCGTATCGTTATGGATGGCCCACGTGATCAAATTTTAAATAATTCTGGCCAGCAACAAGCAAATTCAGGGGCTAAATCATGAGCGAAGAATTAAAACGACAACGTTCATTAAAAGTGTCTCAGTTAGAGCCACCATTACCGAAGGTCAGTATTACGATTTGGATTATTGGTCTGGGTTTGCTTGCACTCATTATTTGGGCAGCTATTTTCAAACTTGAAGAAGTTTCTAATGGTACAGGTAAAGTGGTTCCAACTTCTAAGGAACAAGTGATTCAATCTTTAGAGGGCGGGATTCTAACCAAACTTGAAGTTAAAGAAGGTGATATTGTTGAAAAAGGGCAAACCCTTGCTCAACTTGATCCGACACGATTTGCTTCAAATGTGGGTGAATCAGAATCGTTACTACTGTCATCGCAAGCAACAGCTGCGCGTTTACGTGCGGAAGTGAATGGTGGTCCACTGGTATTTCCAGAATCAGTTCAAAAAATTCCAAAATTGGTTGCTGAAGAAACTCAGCTTTATCATTCTAGACGTGCCAATATGGAAGAATCTATTGCTGGCTTAACGCAAGCACTTACGTTAGTTCAGCAAGAATTGAGAATGACAGAACCGCTTGTTGCCAAAGGTGCTGCGAGTGAAGTTGAAGTTTTACGTTTAAAACGTCAAGCAAATGAATTGACCAACCAAATTAACGATATTCGTAACCAGTACTATGTGCAGGCACGCGAAGAGTTATCTAAGGCGAGCACTGATGTCGAAACTCAACAACAAGTGATCAAAGGTAAATCTGATAGTCTGAATCGTACAATCTTTAAAGCACCAGTCCGCGGTGTGGTAAAAGAAATTGATGTGATGACTTTGGGTGGTGTTATTCCTCAGAATGGTAAGTTGATGACCATTGTCCCTTTAGATGAACAACTTTTAATTGAGGCGCGAATTTCACCGCGTGATATTGCATTTATTCATCCTGGACAGGAAGCTTTAGTTAAAATCACTGCTTACGATTATTCAATCTACGGTGGCTTGAAAGGAGAGGTAACAGTCATTTCTCCTGATACGCTACGTGATGAAGTTAAACAAGATCAATTCTATTATCGTGTGTATATTCGTACTGATTCAGACAAGCTTTATAACAAAGCTGGGCAAGCTTTCCCAATCACGCCGGGTATGGTATCAACGGTTGATATTAAGACAGGTCAAAAAACGATTCTTGAATACCTGTTGAAACCATTCAATAAGGCGAAAGAAGCGTTACGCGAACGATAATCTCTATTTTTTCAGTCTGTTTAAAACCCAATCAATGATGTTTTGATTGGGTTTTTTAATATGATTGAATCACGCATAATGTATTTGAGTTCAACCTTTGTAATTTACCATGCCATTTACTCTTGCTCAGACTTATATCTATGAAGAAGATATTAAGAAAAGCCGTTTTCAGGCGATCACCGCACCTGTGGAAAATGAACAGGATGTAAAAGAGTTTTTAAACCAGTATTTTGATGCCTCGACGACCCATCAATGCTGGGCATGGAAAATTGGGCATCAAGTCCGTTTTAATGATGATGGAGAACCTTCAGGAACAGCTGGAAGACCCATACTTGCAACGATTGAAGGGAATGAGCTCACTAATATTGTTGTATTGGTAAACCGCTGGTATGGTGGTATCAAACTCGGAACTGGAGGCTTGGTACGAGCATACGGAGGTGTAGCAGGGCAATGCTTATTACAGGTCGAAAAAATTGAACTCATCGAAAAGAAAACTGTAAATTTTAAATGCCAATTTAATGAGTGGTCGATTTTTCAATACGAGCTAAATCAACAAAAAATTGAATATATTGAAGAATATGTTGACTCTGGAGTATTGATTACTGCACGTATGCAAATTCATGAAATTGAGCCGTTTAAACTGAAAATCCAAGATGTGACTCGTGGACGTGAACAATTGAATATAGAGGATGTCGAACGTGACGGAACATGATCCTTTACTCAAGTACCGAGAACAACATAAACATCGTTTGAATTACATGCCTTGGTTATATTGGTCACTCAAGGCAAAGCATCGTGAATGGGCTGAAGCTTGGCAAAAAGATTATCAAGCCTATTTAATGGATATGGAGACTGTTGAAATTGGAGAAAATTGTTTCATTTCCCCTTTAGCCCATATTTTTGCTGAGCGTGGTCGGAAGATCATTATTGGAGATAATACTTTTATTGCCGCGGATTGTACCTTGCATGGTCCTTTAGAAATTGGGTCTGAAGTCGCCGTTAATCATCATTGTATTTTAGATGGTGGACGCGTTGGGATTAAGATTCATGACCAAGTACGGATCGCAGCTTATTGTCATCTTTATGCATTTGACCATGGCATGAGTTTAGATCAACCTATTTTCCAGCAAGCAGTACGCTCAAAAGGCATTGAGATTCATCGTGATGTTTGGTTAGGGGCGCATGTGGGCATTAAAGATGGCGTGACCATACATGAACAGGTGATTGTAGGTATGAATAGTATGGTTACTAAGGATATTCAGGCAAGAGAAGTTGTTGCAGGGAATCCAGCTCAATTTATACGAATGCGTGAATAATTCGTAACGCGAAAGATCGAATTAAATTACATAAACCATGTTCATTTGCCCGAAAGCTATGATAGTTTAAAGAAAAGAACAATCAGACATCATGTCAAAGTGAGGCAATCATGAACCGTGTAATTGCGTGTATTGATTCATCCCCATGTATTCATGCCTTAGCTGAAGCAGCAGCCTGGATTGCGGATCGAACTAAACGTGAGTTAGTCCTTTTACAGGTTTTAGATTACTATCCTGCAAGTTATCATCTGGGTGAAATTAGTGGTGTGATTGGATTTGAAAGTAATGCGATGCTCTTAAAAGAACTCGCGGAATTAGAACAAAAACAAAGTGAATTAGCTTTAGATTATAGTAATAATCTTCTTTCACATATTTCAGAAGTGATTGAAGAAAAATATGGTATTACGCCGATAAAAATTCAAGAAAAAGGCGATTTCCTCGAACAGAGTTTCAATGTTTTAAATGAAAATGATATTGCGATTATTGGTCGAGTAGGTGAGCGCTCCGCGGAAAAACACAAAAGCTTAGGGAGTAATGTAGAAAATTTTATTCGTGGTGCTCGTTGTACGGTTTTAACTGTTGGTGAAACCTTTAAGCCACCAACACGTTTTATTTTCGCCTATGAAGATTCTCAGACTTGTAAAGAAATGATGCATCGTGTTGCTAAAAGTGATTTATTAAGAACACTTCAGTGTCATTTGCTTTATGTGGGTGATCATCCCGAAATTCTTGATATCCCAGCTCAGTATTTACGTGAAGCTGGATTGGATGTGGTTGTTGAATACCGTTTTGGAGATGTCGCTGAGAATATTTTACATTATCAGCAACAACATCAAATTCAATTAATTGTGCTAGGCGCTTATAGTCGCAGTAAAGTAAAACAATTTTTCTTGGGCAGTATTACGACCAATATATTTAGAAATTCAGTCGTTCCATTGTTGGTTGCTAAATGATCAATCAATTTTGATTAATTTTACTTGATAAATATTGGTTCAACTTTACTGAATGAAGGTGGATAAATTTTTAGAATAGTAGGCTTATCTGGTTTGATTATTTTATAATCTTTTAATTAAAATACATGAAAATCAGTTATTTGCCATAATATTTTATTTTTATCCACAGGAATACAAACAGGAATCGGGGATAACTTTTTCAGGGCTTTAGTGCAAAAAAAAGGAGTATTCAAATTGATGAATACTCCTTTAAGTGATACTAATGACTAGTATTAAGATTTATTTGACAATCGCCAGTGCAAAACCATCATGTCCTTTACTGCCGACCGTTTGTAAGGCTGTACTCGACAGTAGTCGAGGATGATTCTGCATGAGGCGGTACATTTCACGAATACCTTCGATGCTTGGTTTGACATTTTTTTCATCCAGAATATCACCAGCGCGAATCACATTATCTAAAAAAATAATGGTACCTGAGCGTGAAAATTTAAGTGATAGTTCTAAATACTCTGGGTAACTTTGTTTATCAGCATCGATAAATATAAAGTCAAATGGCTCAAAATTTTCAGGTAAAGATTTGAGAATATCCGCAGCACGACCGACTTTTAATTCAACCGTTTGCTTTAATTTCGCATTGTCGATATTTTCTTGACCGAGTGCTGCATGTGTATCACGACCTTCGATCGTGAGAATATATCCATCGTCAGGAAGGGCTCTTGCTAGCCACAGGGTGCTATAAGCCGCAAAGGTTCCAAGCTCTAACACACGCTTACACTGATTCATTTGAATCAACATTTGTAATAACATGCCTTGGTTAGCAGCAACTGCTAGATGGTCAGGAAAACCCTTATCAGCTGTATTTTGTAGAGTCTGAGTTAAAATTGGATCTTCTGGCATCAGATGAGATTCAATATAAGCATCAATATCTGACCATTGTTGTTGCATAACTGAGTACCTTTAGGGAGTTCAGTGCATTGTAATCGTTTCGAGTGAATGTGCAAATTTCTGATGCTTTGATGCTGAAAAATCAGTCAAAAAAAAGAGGTCAAAGACCTCTTAATTTAATCTGATCTTCTAAAATTAATAATGGCATAAAGATGTATTTCGAGTCAGATCAGGTCCCCAAGTACGGTAACCTTGAGTATCAATATGTATTTGACCAGTCGCATACAAACCTAAGCCCATATTTAAGCTTTGACCATAATTTTGCCAAAATTGGCATAATTTAAATTTAGAATTTTCGATGAAGGCATAATCTTCAGCCTGAGGAAATTCAGGACCAATTCTGAAATCAATGGCTGAGTTATACAAGTGTCGAGACGAACCTGCACCACCAGCACATTGATTTAATGGAAGGTCACGATATACAGATGTAACCTCAAAATCAGTTAGAATCCTTGCTGCAACGAGATATTTAAATACTTTCAATGTCGGTAACTGATTCGACCATAGCTCACGGTTTGGAACCATATATTCAGATTTACCACATTTCTGCCAAGCACGTGCTGATTTAAAGAGTTCAAAACTTGGGATAATATTGCCAACATTATTACGTTCTAAGTATTGTTCATATTCTCGTGCTTCAGCTTGGTTATTTCCTTGCATCAGCCAAACACGATAAGAATTCGGCATGACTTTTGGTCGCGCTGGACGTTCATAGGTTATTTTTTCTTGTGGAATATATATGCGTTGACCATCATTGGTGACGATTGTTCGTCCTTTTTGAGGGGAGGACGTACATCCAATCAATATCAACGATATTGCACTGATTGAGCACAAGCCCTTCAAAATTAATTTCATTATAAATAAATTTTACTAAAGCAAATAAGTTTCTATTTTATGCTAATTGATTATCAAGAATGCGTATAAATTGCAAATAAATGTACCAATTGGGTATAAAAAAGATCAGCCGAAGCTGATCTCTCATTGGATTATTTTTCTAAATATTGCAATTTGTTTGGTTTGCCATTCCATTCTTCACGGTCTGCTGGTTGATCACCAATCTGGGTGATGTTTGGCCATTTTTCAGCAAGTTCAGCATTGAGTTCGATAAAGACTTCTTGACCTTCAGGCAGTTCATCTTCCGAGAAAATGGCATTAGCAGGGCATTCAGGCTCACATAACGCGCAGTCAATACACTCATCTGGATTAATGACTAGAAAGTTTGGACCTTCATAGAAACAGTCAACTGGGCAAACTTCTACGCAGTCTTGATACTTACATTTAATACAATTTTCAGTGACAACAAAGGTCATGGCGTCAGCTACCTAAAAAATATGGTTCTAATAACGAATGCTGTATTTTAGGCAAATTGAACGAAACTAACAATTCCTTTTCTTGATATTTAATATAGGGGATGCTACTAAATCAGTAATATTTATGATGAGATCGTACTAATTTGCAAATTCTCAGGCATTCTGCCTCTGATTTCAAAAATCATGATAAAAAAAAGCCAGCAGTTCACTGGCTTATTGCTTGAGTATGCTTGAACTAAGATTTTTGGAGTAATTGTTTGAGTTGGTAGAGTTGGTCTAAAGCCTGTCTTGGACTTAAGTCATCTACAATAATTTCTGAAAGAAGTTGTTCAACTTGAGAAGGTTGATGAATTTCAACCACTTTTTCAACTTCAATAATTTTTTCTACAGGGTTACTATTTGAAAATAAATCTTGAGAGAACAAATCTTTTTGCACAGGTTGGGTTTGCAATTGGAGTTTCTCTAGTTTTTTAAGTTTAGCTTGAGCCTCTTTAATCACGTTTTGAGGAATACCTGCTAGTTTAGCGACCTGTAAACCATGACTTTGACTTGCAGGACCTTTTTGAACCTTATGCAATAAGATGAGATGACCATTCACTTCTTGCGCAGTGACATGATAATTATCAATACACGGATCCATGCCTAATTCTGTTAATTCAAAATAGTGCGTTGCAAAAAGACATAAACATTTAATGCGATGCGTCAAATCAAGAACACAAGCCCAAGCTAATGACAAACCATCATAAGTGCTTGTGCCACGACCTACTTCGTCCATCAATACCAAAGATTGTTGAGTGGCATGATGTAAAATTTGAGAAGTTTCCGTCATTTCCACCATAAATGTAGATTTGCCAGAAGAAAGATCGTCTGCTGAACCGATACGCGTAAAGATCCGATCAATAGGTCCCAATTTGGCAGATTTCGCTGGAACGAAACTACCGCAATATGCTAAGAGCGTAATTAACGCCGTCTGACGCATGAATGTGGATTTACCACCCATATTTGGGCCTGTGATAATCGACATACGATGCTGCACATCTAGATAAGTATCATTTGGGGTGTAAGGCGTTTTAATCAGTGATTCAACAACGGGATGGCGTCCTGCTTGAATGTGTATTCCAATTTCAGGGCTAAATTCCGGACGATTCCAATTATATAATCTTGATAGATGTGCGAAGTTTGTAAGAACATCCAGTTGAGCAATAGCGCTCGCCATCATTTGAAGATTGGCGATATCTTGACGTAATTCATCCAATAACATTTCAAACAAAAGTTTTTCACGAGCCAATGCACGTGATTCGCTTGAAAGCACTTTATCTTCGAAAGACTTCAATTCAGGGGTGATATAACGTTCAGCATTTTTTAATGTTTGACGACGAATATAATGGGCAGGAGCTTGTTCTGCTTGCGCTCTGGTTAATTCAATATAGTAGCCACTCACTCGGTTATAACCGATTTTTAGTGTGTTTATACCTGTTGTTTCTCTTTCTTTGATTTCTAAATCAATTAAAAATTGTCCTGCATGATCGCGTATTTGACGAAGTTCATCCAATTCATGATCAAAACCATTTGCAATGACATTACCATCTCTGAGTAGAACAGGTGGGTTTTCCACAATGGCTGACATGAGGCGATGATGTAAACCATTAAAGTCACCCAATTCCTCATTCAGTTGATTGATTAAAGCGGATTGCGGTGTTGAGGTCATTGGTGCTAATGCATGGCGTAAATACGGGATCTGAGCACATGCTTGACGTAGTTGCACTAAATCACGTGGTCGCGCACTTCCTAATGCCACACGGCTGAGTACGCGTTCGATATCACTGATTTCTTTTAATACCAGACGAATTGGAGCTTCATGATAGCCAGATAATATGGTTTGTATCGCATCTAGACGCTGATCCAACAACGCAGTATCACGAATCGGTTGCATTAACGTTCGACTAAGCAGTCGGCTACCCATAGCCGTTTGGCATTGGTTGGTTAAATCAAATAATGAAGTGCCATGCTCAAACAAAGGATCAATAATCTCTAGATTTCGTCGCGTCACAGGATCAAGTGCAATAAAGTCGGAGCTTTGTTCAAGTCGAATTGAACGAATATGTGGCAATGCCGTCTTTTGGGTATCTTTGGCATAATGAATTAAAGCTGCCGCAGCTGCTTTCGCCAACTCAAGATGCTCAATTCCAAAACCAGATAAAGTACTTACGGCGAATTGATCACATAAAGTTTTTTGCGCATTATTCAGATTGAAGTCTACGTTTGGGCGTTTTGTAACGGGACAATCAAGAATTTGCTTAATCTGTTCAACCACTTCTGGATGCTTGAAATCCTCATCAATCAAAAGTTCACTTGGCATAAGACGCGCAAGTTCCAGAGGAAGTTGTTCAGCTTGAAAACTTTGTTGTTGGACTTTAAAAATACCTGCACTGAGATCTAATAGGGCGATACCAATTTCATCAGATTTAATACAGATGGATACTAAATTTGAACTCTGATGGGCATTCAGCAATGCGTCGTCTGTCAATGTACCCGGTGTAATAATTCTGACTACACCACGTTCAACAGGTCCTTTACCAGTGACTTCCCCAAGTTGTTCACAAATAACAACGGTTTCACCTTTTTTAACTAAACGCGCTAAGTATCCTTCTGCTGCATGATACGGAACTCCAGCCATTGGTATCGGTTGTCCATTCGCTTTACCACGGTGGGTTAACGTAATCCCTAAAATTTTGGCGGCTTTATGCGCATCGTCAAAAAATAACTCGTAGAAATCACCCATACGATAGAACATTAACGAATGCGGGTGCTGTAATTTCACCGTCATATATTGCTGCATCATTGGCGTCAATGTTGAAAGATCGATATTGGATTGATCTAAAGTCATCTTTGAAAAAAACCTGTAGTTAAATTTTGAAACGAAGAAGTACTGCTCAAGCTTAGCATGAGAAAAAATGCGTAAATCGATTATAAGATCTATTTTTAGCAAAAGATAAATGAGTCGAACCTATATTATAACCAACGACTCAATTTCGTTCATTGAATAATTAAATTCGATATCCATTTATGCAAATTCTTTGTGTAAAGAATCAGCAGTCTCTGGATAGTCTCCGCATCTTTTGGACAGTTTGTTATCGCATTTCATTTCATGATCAGATCATATTCGATGTCTTAGGGAAGAAAAAATGACAGGTCAAACGATTGAGATCACTACCAAATCGGGGAATCGCTATTCAGGGTATTTGGCAGTCCCAGAAGCAAAGAAAGGTCCTGGGATTGTATTGTGTCATGAAATATTTGGTATCAATGCAGCGATGCGAGCAAAAGCTGACTTTCTCGCAGAGGAAGGCTATACCGTTTTAGTCCCTGATCTATTTTGGCGTACTGCACCAAACATTGATTTAGGTTATACACCTGAGGATTTTGAAAAAGCTTTTCAACTTTATCAGCAATATGATGAAGATCAGGGTGTAAATGATATTCGTGAAAGTTTAGATTTTTTAACGACTTTAGATGCGTGTGACACGACTACGGGTCAGTCAGTGGTTGGATATTGTCTTGGTGGAAAACTTGCATATTTGGCTGCATGCCGTATTGATAACTTAGCGTGTTCGGTTGCTTACTACGGTGTAGGCATTGAAAAAGCGCTCGATGAACTCTCGAATGTGAAGGGTAAGCTTGTGCTACACATGGCTGAACTTGATCAATTCTGTCCAGCTGAAGCGCGAAATCAAATTACTGAAGCATGCGCACAATTTAAACATATTCATGCTTATGTTTATGAAGGTGTTGATCACGCATTTGCACGACCGAACAGCGATCATTATCACAAACCATCGGCGCGATTTGCCCATGAACGTACCGTAACAGCATTACATGAAACGGTTGGCCCTCACTATGACTTAGTTGCATTGTGGGAAGAGCATATCAGACATGAGTTCGACACGCGCGATGTACCAGCAACCATGGCAACGATGGTCGCTCAACCATATGTGAATCACATTCCAACGTTGACAGGTGGTGTGGGATATAGCCAGTTAGCGCGATTCTATCGATATCATTTTGTACATCAAAACCCTCAAGATATGAAAATCACCTCAATTTCTAGAACTGTGGGATCTACTCAGGTTGTGGATGAATTCATCATGAGTTTCACTCACGACACTGAAATTGATTGGTTATTACCAGGTATAAAACCGACTGGAAAATATGTCGAAATTCCAATGTTGGGGGTCATTCAGTTTAGAGGTCCAAAACTTTGTCACGAACATATTTATTGGGATCAAGCTTCTGTACTTGTCCAAATCGGATTACTTAATCCAGAAGGATTGCCTGTTGCAGGTGTAGAAACAGCGAAAAAACTTTTAGATGAAGATATTCCTTCAAATGGCTTGATGCCAAGTTGGGAGTCGAGTGCTGGTAAGCCAATCGAATAATCAAAATATATGGGGCAAAAAATGGAATTAAATATTAAAGATAAAGTTGCCATTGTCAGTGGAGGATCAACGTTGATTGGACAGGCTGTGGTTCAAAGTCTCGTGAATTTAGGGGCTAAAGTTGCCATTTTAGACATTGATGACTACGGAAAAACCATAGCTGCGCAACATCCTTATGAAGTGATGTTTATACAAACTGATCTAACTTCAGACATCGCAATTCATGAAGCGGTGAACAGCATTAGAAATCATCTAGGTGAAGTCAGTTATTTAGTGAACTTGGCATGTACCTATCTTGATGATGGTTTCAAATCACCACGATCAGATTGGTTAAAAGCATTAGATATCAATTTGGTATCTATTGTTGAGCTAACGCGTGCCGTATATGAAGATTTGCAAAAAAATAAAGGGTCAGTGGTGAATTTCACCTCGATTTCAGCGCAATGTGCTCAAACGGGACGTTGGTTATATCCAGTTTCTAAAGCGGCAATTTTACAACTGACCAAATCGATGGCAATGGATTTTGCGCCAGATGGTATCCGTGTCAACTCAGTTTCACCAGGTTGGACTTGGTCGAGAGTGATTTCTGAAGTGAGTGGACAAAATCGTGCGAAAGCTGATGCTGTAGCAAGTGATTATCATCTCTTGGGACGTTTGGGTAATCCGGCAGAAGTGGCAAATGTAGTGACATTCTTATTGTCGGATGCTGCAAGTTTTGTGACTGGCGCAGATTATGCGGTAGATGGTGGGTATTCAGTCATGGGGCCTGAAACGAATCAACCCGCAATACCACGTTTAGCAGAATAAATTAAATATTGGAGAATAAAGATGAGAAAAATTGCAATTGTTGGTGCAGGTCAGTCAGGACTTCAACTTGGATTAGGACTGCTTGATAAGGGATATGACATCACGATTTTGTCGAATAAAACTCCTGATGAGATTCGTCAAGGTAAAGTCATGTCTAGTCAATGTATGTTCCATACTGCGTTACAGACTGAGCGTGATTTAGGATTAAATTTTTGGGAAGAGCATTGTCCAGCGGTAGAAGGTATTAGTTTTGCTTTGGTTGATCCAGCAAGTGGTGAAAGAGCATTTAAATGGAGTGCGCGATTAGAGCGTTATGCTCAATCTGTTGATCAACGTGTCAAGATGCCTTATTGGCTTGAAGAGTTTCAGCGCCGTGGAGGCAAGTTTGTTCTCCAAGATGTCGGTCTAAATGAATTAGAACATTTGGCTGACGAGTATGAATTAGTGCTATTGGCTGCGGGTAAAGGTGAAGTGGTTAAAGAGTTTGTACGTGACGCAGAACGTAGTACTTTTGACAAACCTCAGCGTGCATTGGCTTTGACTTATGTGAATGGAATGAAGCCAATTTCACCATACTCGAGAGTGAGCTTTAATATTATTCCTGGGGTGGGAGAATATTTTTGTTTTCCTGCGCTTACAGTAAATGGTCCATGTGACATCATGGTTTTTGAAGGAATTCCTAATGGTCCTATGGATAGCTGGGCTGAAGTTAAAACACCAGAAGAGCATTTAAATAAAAGCTTAGAAATTCTGAAAGAACATTTGCCGTGGGAGTATGAGCGTTGTCAAGACGTAACGCTTACGGATAATGGCGGATATTTAGCAGGACGTTTCCCACCAACGGTACGTAAACCCGTCATGACATTGGCTTCTGGTAAAAAAATATTTGGTATGGCAGATGCATTGGTGGTGAATGATCCAATCACAGGTCAAGGATCAAATAATGCAGCTAAGTGTAGCAAGGTTTATTTCGATGCGATCTTAGCACACGGTAATCAAGCGTTTACTGAAGATTGGATGGAGTCAACGTTTGAGAAATATTGGTCATATGCTGAAAAAGTCGTGAGCTGGACAAATAGTTTATTGGTTCCACCTCAACCTCATGTTGTTGAGCTACTAGGTGCAGCCTCTCAAAATCACAATTTAGCTTCTCAGATCGTTAATAATTTTGATGATCCACGTAACTTTTCACCGTGGTGGTTTGACGAAAACGCAGCGAAAGAATTATTAGAAACAGATCAAGTTTCTCAAGTGGCTTGATGGAACTGAGGTGTTAAAAATGGATGTATTAGATAAAATTAATCTGCAAGAGATTGACATCAGTAATCCTCGCGAGATTCGTAATCTTCTTGGTCAGTTTGCCACAGGTGTTACCGTAATCACCACACGTGGAACGGATGGACGAAAAGTGGGTATGACAGCCAATTCATTTTCTTCGTTGTCATTAGATCCACCGCTTGTGTTGTGGAGCTTGTCGAAAACAGCACCAAGTTTGCCCGATTTTGTTGCAGCTGAGCACTTTGCAGTTCATATGTTAACGAAGGAGCAGCATCAGCTTTCTACCCATTTTGCCCGTGGTGCACAAGATAAGTTTGCCACAGTTGATCATGGTGAATGTGATACTGGTGTTCCATTACTGAACGAAGCACTTGCTACACTTGTTTGTAAAAATGTACAGCAATACGAAGGTGGTGATCACTTGATTTTTATCGGTGAAATTCAAAAATATCAACAAACTGCTGGTGAGCCCTTAGTATTTCATGCTGGTCGTTACCAAATTGCAGCGAGCCATCCAGACCTTTAATCATTGTTTTAAAAACCACGATGAATAATCGTGGTTTTTTATGGGAAATACACATGAAAAATAAAATTATATTAAGTGCTTTAACCTTGTTTACTACAGCAAATTCATCACATGTTTTTGCTTATGATTTACCGACTGTGAATTTGGGTATGACCAGTTTTCTAGATGGTGGACTACCAGCTGGACCTGGTTGGTATTCGCAAACGTATTTTCAACATTATGACAGTGACAAGTTGAGAGATGCGAGTGGACAAAAGCTTCCATTGCCCAAAACAGATTTAAATTATCAAGTGATTGTCGAGCAATTAAGTTACATGTCGACCTATAAACCGACTGCTCATTCAAGTCTAGGTCTGAATTTACTTATCCCTTATTTAAGTAAAATCAGTGTTGACGATGGTTTAAATAATCAAGCTTTAAAAGCTAAAAGTGGATTTGGAGATTTGATGATTGGTCCATTTCTCCAGTTTGATCCAGTCATGGGTGAACAGGGACCAAAATTTGTCCATCGAATAGAATTACAGATAAATTTGCCAACAGGGGAATATCAGCAAAACCGTGATATTAATCCGGGTAATAATGCATTTTCCTTCAATCCATATTGGGCTGCAACGTATTGGTTTAATCCGAAATGGACAGCTTCGACACGCGCTCATTATTTGTATAATTTTAAAAATGATGATCCAACTTATGGTTTTGGTGCTGCTGATGACATCCAAGCGGGGCAAGCAGTACACATTAACCTAGCATCTGAATATGCTGTACATGATCAGATTCGATTGGGTTTAAGTGGGTACTATTTAAAACAGCTTACCGATACTAAAGTTGATGGTGTAAAAGTCGATGGTCGCAAAGAAAGTGTGTGGGCAGTTGGACCTGGACTTATGTATAGTCACTCGCCAAAAAATCATGTAGTCGCAAATGCATATTTTGAGCATGATGCAAAAAATAGAACTGAAGGCGATCGATTTCAAATTCGATACATTCATCATTTCTAATCAAAAAAGCCTGTGATTTCACAGGCTTTTTTATTGACAGACATAAAATTAAGAGAAGAGTGAATTTTGTGTAATCTTACGCGTTGATGATGGCAGCTCGCCATAACGACGTTTGTACTCTTGTGAAAAACGACCTAAATGAGTAAAGCCCCACTTAAATGCAACATCAGTGACCGTGGCATGTTCATTATTCATCAGTTCAAGATGAGCTTGTTCAAAACGAAGCTCACGTAAATATGCCATAGGGGTAATGCCAAAATGGTTTTTGAATCCTGCAAAGAGTGTTCGTGCACTTACACCTGATTGTTCCGCCAAGACTTCTATGTTGAGTGGTTCATGTAAGTGGTGGTGAATGTATGCTTCAGCACGTTTGATAAAGTAGGGCGCTAATTTTTTCTCATGATGAGAATTTGCTTTAAAAAAAGCATTATTTGGTTGTCCATAAATTAGCGCATTAAATAGATTTGATTCAAACTGCTTAAATGCAAGTGGGTGGTGGAGAGGATGATGCTCACATTTAAGTGCATCCATCATGGTTCTCAAAAGTTGCAGAAAATAACCACCAGATTGAGTGGTAAAATCAAGTCGAGGATTAAAAATTACATTTTTTTGTTCAGATTTCACGATATGTTGCTGACAATGATGTGCAAAATCATCTTTTGAAATTTTGAGAATGAGTTGAGGGGAGTGAGCACGCCAGCGCATTCTGAGTGATTGGTCAGGTGAGATAATTGACGCTACTTCTGAGTATGAAATAAATTTATCTTGACCAAATTCAATTTCAGCATAGCCTCGAGTAGGAATCTGAATAAGATAAAACTTTTCAAGTTGATCTGGTTCGATCAATACATCTGCGCCATATTCCAAGCGGCTGATAGAAAGAGCCCCAGTTTGAACATGATGCATGCTTGCACTAAAATTTTTAGCTGATTTTAACACTTTAAGAGCATGAGGCTTAAAAATTTGCCCTACATTTTTACAAGTTTCGCTCAAATCTGCTTGATTGAAGACCAAGTTTTGACTGTTGAAAATTGATTCATTACTAAAATTTTGCCCAGTTAGCTGAGAGGAATGAAGCTGGTTCATTGTGAATCCTTTTGGCTCATTAGTAGTCCGTACCATGACAGTAGTGTTAAATTGATATCATGGAATGAGATTTACGATATAAATAAATGAAGCAATATTCAGACCAGAAATAATAATTTTAAAATTTAATAGCTATAGTGGTAATTGAAAAAATTACATTTATTTATATCAGTCCTATCCTTAGGACGTTATTTAAAAATCTATCTCTATAATCGCTGAATGTCAAATAAAACCGAATTTTTTATCATTGTAATTTTATATAAGTTAATGAAAAATAATAAAAAATTAAAATACCTATTAAGTAATATAAGATACCAAATTAGTATTTTTTAATTTACTAATCTGTGTTCAAAAATATATTTAAATATTTAGTCGAAGCGAAGAGACTTTATTTCGACATTATTATTAAAAATGTTTTATAGTATTTATCATGATTCAAAATAGCTAGGTGAACAGGATGATCACACTCAGCCAACATAAGGATCTTAGTCACGCATCGCGTGAATTGAATGTTGCTCAACGATTAATGAGCCTTATTTGTGGTTCACATCAATTAGAAACTGCTCGTAAAGATCAGCTTGATTTTCATTATTCAGGTATACGCTTGCCGAGTAAAAAAATGGCAATTGGCTGTATCAGTTATGGCACAGATGTATCTATTCAAATTCAGCAGCTAGGTGCATACAGTATCAGTTTGCCTATTCATGGACAGCAAACATTGCGTATGAATGGAGAAACTCATTTATCACATAGTAATAATGGAATCATTGTTTCTAGTCAGGATCAGCAAGAACTCATCATTCACCGTAATTGTAAAAAATTTCAAGTGGTGATTCCTGAAGAAAGTGTCAAATCAGTACTTTCCAATTTGCTTTCTAAACCTGTTAAAGAGCGGGTGATTTTTGAGCCAGATATGCCATTTAGTGAAGATAACTTCCTAAGATTGTGGTGGAATAATATTCAACAATGTTTATCGCTCAGGCAAGATTATTCGCGTTTTGATGGTTTAAATCTGCTTTCTCAAGATTATGAAAGTTTTTTGATTAAGGCTTTGCTTTTAACCCAGCAGAATAATTATTCCAATGAATTAAGATCGCTCCAAGAGTATCAGCTTCCGAAGCCAGTCATGGTGGTCAGAGAGTTTATCCATCGTTTTGCTGATCAAGAGTTGGATGCATCAGATTTAGTCATGATATCGGGAACTTCAAAATCGACTTTATACCGTGAGTTTCAACAAGCGCTGCATATGAGTCCTATGGATTATTTAAAAAACTATAGACTTGAACAGATTCATCATGCTTTGCTGCAGAACAATGCAAATATTTCCATTTCGAGATTGGCTTATGACTGGGGATTCAGACATTTAGGACGATTTTCTCAAGAATACAAAGCCAAATATGGGGTTCTCCCGAGTGAAACACTTAAAATAATGGTTTAAAAAAAAAGCCCCTTGATTGGGGCTTTTTAATGACTGAGTTGAGATTACTGCGTTACCTCTGCAGTTGCAGTATTGGCTGATTCAGGTTGTTTTAGTCCTTTTAATGCGAGCGCAATAAACGAAATAAATGTCGGAATTGCTAGGACATAGAAAATACCTGCAAGAGATAATTCAAAAGTAAAAATCAGTGATCCGTAGAACGCACCTAAGATCGCACCGATACGACCAATACCATGCATCCATGAAACACCTACACCGCGGCACACTGAAGGGTAGAACAGTGCTGTTAATGGAAGTAGTGATGATTGAGCACCCACTAATAATGCGCCAATTAAGAAAATTGCAATACCGAGTAAAACAATACTTTGGCTTACGAATGCTGCAACGAAGAACAATACAAATGCTGCGAGATAAGAATATTTAATCACAGTATTTGGATTGACTTTGTCCATATACCACCCCATAAAGCATGCACCTATTACACCGCCGAATGGGAAAATCGCTGCAATTAAACTAAACTGTTCTGTTGTGAATCCAGCGGTTTTAAGAATAGTTGGCATCCAGCTGGTTAACAGATAAAACACCATTAGGCTGGTAAAGCAACACAGCCAAAGCATTGCCGAACCCCAAAAGTATTTGCTAAACAAAATTTTAACAGGGCTTTGTTTAGGATCTAATACTTCTGCTTCAGGTAGAACAAATACAGTACTTTGATCAAATGTTTGACCGTGAATTTTCTCAAGAATTGGTTTTGCTTTTTCTTGACGATTTTGTTTGATGAGGTATTGAGGTGATTCAGGTAACTTGGTAATCAAAAATACCAATACAATAAGTGGGATTACACCGCCAATAATAATGACATTTGCCCACCCTTGATTCTCTAATAAGAACGCAGATAAGACACCGCCACTTGAGATCCCTAACATAAATCCGCAACCTGCTAATCCGGTCAGGAATGCTTTACGTTTTAGAGGCATGTATTCGGATACCATTGTACTGATATTCGGCATAGCCGCACCAAGTCCGACCCCTGTAATAAAACGATAGATCATAAGTTCTTGCGTGTTAGAAGCAAATCCACACATGATGGTGAAAATTGAAAACAACAAAGTCGTCATTACGATGACACCCTTGCGTCCAAATTTATCTGATAATGGTCCTGAGATAATGGCGCCGATCGACATGCCTACTAAGGCCGCACTGAGCACAGGTGCTAGATCTGGTTTTGAAATACCCCAATCATCTAACAATGCTGGTGCAATAAAGCCTAAGATGCCAGTGTCTAATCCATCACAGAAAAAAACCAAAAACCCCAGAAAGAAAACTGTCCATTGTAAAGGGGACATTTTTTCCCGATCAATAACGTCATTTACAATTATTTTTTGCATTTAAAATTTCCATATATTCAAACGTTAGAACAAAAAAGGACTATCGTTTGCAAAGAATATTAACGATAGTCCTTAGTGATTGTCATCAGCTCATTTAATTATCTTGAGCTATGACTTTGAATAAACTTCTCACTGTAAACACGTCCGTTGTCTATCTGGTGATCAGCTAACCAATTTTTGACAGCATCGATCATTGGTGGCGGACCACACAAATACATATCGAATGCTGATTCGCTTAATTGCGATTGATCTAAATGTTCGTGGATAAATCCTTTTTTTCCAGTCCAATCATTAGAAGGTTGTCCGATTACGGGATGATACTCAAAGTGTGGAATCTTAGCTGAGTATGCTTTTAACCTTTCTTGTTCACACAAATCTTGCTCTTTGTTTACACCATAATATAGATGTACTGGTGGAATTTGAGGTTGTTTCACAATTTGATCTAGCATTCCTAAAAATGCTGACAATCCAGTACCTCCTGCGACAAAGACTAATGGCTTTTCCTTTTCCACTTCGCGAAGATAAAAACTTCCTAAAGGTGCTTCGAGTAAAATTGTATCCCCAACTTTTGCTCGATCTCGCAGATAGTCACTCATGAGACCTTGCGGGAGTAAGCGAATTAAAAACTGTAATTGATTACCTTCATTGGGTAAATTGGCAAAGGAATAAGAACGCCAATCATTTGCACCAGGAATTTTTAATCGAGCATATTGACCCGGTAAATAATCAATTTTCTGCGTATGTTGACTGGCATCTACATGAATGATTGCCGTAGTTTCAGAGACTAATTCTACGTGAGTCACTTTGGTTTCGAGTTGAAGTGTTTCACCAGCATTACAGAAACTTGAGTCATGATCGAAATAGAATGCAGCATTCGATTGCACTCGTGTTTGACAAGCTAAAATTTTACGCTCTGCCAGATCACGTTCGGTTAATGCTTCTTCATCGACATAATCTTGAGTGTAATTGCCACTTTCACATTGCCCTTGACAGGTTGCGCAAACGCCTTCACGGCAGTCTAAAGGCAATGTGATACCTTGACGGAACGCAGCATCAAGTAAAAGCTCATCATTATTCACAGAGATAAAGAACGTTTTACCATCTGCAAAGTTGAGTGCAACAGAATGACTCATTCTTTTACTCCTTAAACGTGATAGAAGTCGAGCACAGAATCAATTTTGTCATTCAACAAAATGGTGTGCTGTTTACGAATGCGGAAAGTATCTTCATGTTGACGAAGGATATAAGTGACATGACCGTAAAAATAGCCTTCTAAACCTTGGCGGTTATAGAATGTCGACCAACCCGCTTTAACTTCTAATAATCCGTCTTCAAGTGTTTTTACACGGATGTTGTGAATCGCATGCATGAGACGCGGAAGGGGCGTAGCTGATGCAGCTTTACCAGTTCCTATACGGAATACGCGATCTTCAAGGCCAGCACGGTTTTCATAATAGATATATGAAAGCCCTTGGTTTGGATCAGTGACGTATTCATGGTCACTAATCCATTGTGGAATGTGGTATTCGCTGTCTTCGTCATAGAGTTCTAGATATGCGTCCCATTCATAGTTGTCACAAAGCGCAGATTTTTCATATAAAAATTGAGAAACTTGATGTACAAGAGCTTGTGTCATGATTAAGCCTCCTCAGTTGTCGCTTGTGATGCAGGGCATTCGTGTGGTTCAGAAGTATCTTCAGTGAGTTTAAGTGCTTTATTTTTTAAGCCTTTTAACATGAGATCGCGCCAAACTTGGTGTTGATTGACATATAAACCTTCTTGAGTGATTTCAGTACCCGTGATGACTGGTTTGATCCCTAATGTTTGAGCATTCGGGCTGTCGCCATAATTCCACTTGTGATAACCGCGCGAAATGTCACTCCAGCGTTCTAAACGAGCTTGGAAACCACGCTGTTGTTCACGGAATTCGACTAAATCGTCAGGTGTGCCTAAGCCCGATACGTTGAAGAAATCTTCGAATTGACGAATACGGTTACGACGTGCTTCAGCCGACTCACCTTTAACACCAATACACTGGCTAATGACTTCAGTTTTATTCCACGCAACTGGACGAATAATACGAAGTTGCGAACTGATTTGATCCATAAAGAAAAGGCTTGGGTATAAGTTCAAGTTTCTGAGACGATGCATTGCCCATTCAGCACGTTTTTGACCATATTTTTCAACCAGATATGGCATCACAGTTGCGTAACCAGGACGTACAGTTGGGTTAGGCATGTCACTAAACAAAACGTTATGACCATTTTTAAATGAGAACCAACCATCATCAGTTGTGTCATCACCAGCACCTAATTTACTGTAATCAAGTGTGTCCTTTGGTCCAGTCCCTTTTTGTGCATTCAGTTGCTGACGATATTGAACTGTAGAGACATAGTTATAGTGAACAGTACTTACGTGGTAGCCATCTACACCATTTTCATTTTGTAGCTTCCAGTTTCCAGCAAAGGTATATGCTGATTTACCCGGTAAAACTTCTAATTCACCTGTAGGTGATTGTTCAACCATAAGATCAAGGAAAACACGTGTATCTCCTAAATAATCTTCTAAGGTGTCTGTAGCTGTTGTATCTAAACTAACGAAGACAAATCCTTTATAACTTGCAATACGTGCTTTTTTTAGACCTCGTGATGATTTATCAAAGTCATCACAATACTCACCAGGAGCTTTAACTTTTACGAGGCGACCATCCGATTTGTAACACCAAGCATGGAACGGGCAGGTAAATGTGGATTGATTACCTTTAGCAACTCGGGTCAATGTAGCACCACGGTGCTCGCAGGCATTGACCATTGCATTTAAATTACCTTGACCATCACGGTTAATGATGAGCGGTTGGCGACCAATTTGAACAGTGACAAAGTCATTTGGTTTTGGAATTTCACTTTCATGACACGCGTAGATCCATACCTTTTCAAAGATCATTTCCATTTCTAGATCAAAAAGTTCTGGTTCAGTAAACATGTCACGTGCGATACGATAGACGCCATCCTCTGGTCGAAAATCGATACATCCTTCAATAAAATCATGCCATTCGATGCTGCTACGAGATCCCATGGTCTAACTCCTTATATCACTTGATTTCATTTATCTTTGAATCTATTGAACAGTGATTAACGGAGTCAGGCTATCCAGTTTGTTCTAATCGTTATCCATTTTTTCTCAAATATTTTATAGAGAAGGTAGTTAAAAATATGAGTGGGATTCAAAAGTCGTCCTTTGGGACTATAAAAACAAAAAGCCGATGCATCTTTGATACATCGGCTGATAAAAGCTAAAGGAAATCGTTATTTGGCAATTCCAAGCTCTGTCAAATGAAGTCTTAGGAGTCGTCTTAATTCCAAAACAGCTTCAGGCGTTTCCTGAATTGAGTGACCACCTTTGATAATAATCTCAGATTGTGCCCCTTTAAGATGCGCACTCTGATAAGGCACGATCCCATCTGACATAACAGTAGGATCTTTACTCTCAGTCACATTCCCCATGATGGAGTGAAATTTAAATCCTTTAATTGGCGTCACAGGTGAGGTTAATTTGGTGAAAGGAGAGTTGTGACTCAGATCACTCGGACCATTTTGAATCAATCCATGACCTAAGTCTTTGACAAAATGTTTAATATTAATATCTTTATCTGAGAGCGATTCAGCAAATGCACCCAAAAATGCACCTGGCAATTTGATCACTTTACGAGCAGCTCGTGTAAACCAACGATCAGCATAATCTGTGCCTCTATGCGGTGCTGCTAAGAAAATAGCACGATTAAATTGTGGCACAGGTTTGATTTGTAAACGAGCTTTAAATAAAGGTTCATTCTTAAAACGGCTAATTTGAGAATTTTTTAATTGAGACAATGCAGGTTGTGTTAAATCAGCTTGGCTCACCAATAATCTTGAAATAATACCACCCATACTATGTCCAATCAGAACTGCATCTTTAGCTGACGCCGTAGATTGATCAAGTGAATTAAATGCTTGTTGAATGATCGCATTCACCTGAAAGCGACTTTCTAAAATTGGCATATTGGTTGAGTAAAATACTTGCCAAACTTGATAATGCTCTCTTAGAACATTATCACCCATAATGTCATTGGTTAATGCAATCCAAGCTTCTGGACTGCTTGCAAGTCCATGCACCAAAACAATAATTTTTTTGTTTGGATTATAGGGTTCGAGCATAAAGAGATGAGGCATTGTGATTGTATTGTCACGATCAATCAAACTCAAATATGCAGCAGCACCTAAGTTATTTTCGGCAAGCCACAAACCATAAGGTGCAGAATAATTCGCAGCTAAGGGATAAACTTTTCCACCTACTTTTAATTGATCTAATCCATAAGGATCATAAATATTCAGGGTGAAATGCGGGTCATTCAGAATATCCTCTACATTAGTTTGACGCGCAGGCTCAGCGGTCATCGTGACTGAAAGATAACGTGGTGGATGAATGTTAGGATTACGACCATTTTTATAAGCGTGATTTAATGGATCTACAATATATTTACCCGAATCGCTATTTCGCTCTGGCGCTGGAAGCGTTGCGACAAATTCCGCACCGAAACCATCTCGACGGTTAATCGAACGCAAGCCACTAAAATTGAGATTGTAGCTTGAAAGCAGGCTATCTAATTTTTGATTAGCAATCTGAGGGTAATGGTCATAGTTGATGGTATAAATGCTTTCACCAATTTTTATTTGTTTGGGAACTTTTTCACCCGTATAGCGCATACCATAGGTCATCACCATTTTCGCCAAGGCTTGATTGTAGAAATCTCGTATTTGAACTTGTCTATTATCGAAAATACGGTCGCTTGGTTGGCGTTTTGTCTTGAATAGATAGGCATAACTATAACGAATACTTTTATCAAGCATTGCTAACTGTTGGTCAAGACATTGACTATAGTTTTCTTGATGAATTTTTTTCTTTTCTTCTGACTGATATTTATTAATTAAACTGGTATTACAAGCTGAAGAATTACTGAGGGCTAATGCCCGTGTCAAATATGCTTCACTTGCAGTTGAATAAAGTTGTTCATCTTGAATTTGTTTAATTTTTTTTAGATCAGATACACATTTATCGGGATCATTAGAACAACTTTCAGCCTCACTGCCTGTCATTGAGAGAACATTCAGACTCGCTTCACTCATTTTTTTACGCGTTAATATGCTATCTCGTTCATTCGCGATCGAGACATTAAGCGCTTGATTTTTTACACTGACGACTTGGCAACCTGTCATAAATAGTGGTGTTGCGATCAGTAGGGCGCCAATGTATTTATTGTTCATCATAAACATATTTTCAACTGTCAGCATGAATCATTAACGCTGAGCATACGTTATTTTTTTGGATATAAAAATAAGCTCAAAAAAAATAGACTGAATGATCAGTCTATTTTTTTATGAAATAAGATTATGATTTCGCTGGATTGTTTAAAATCTGCCAAACATTGTAACGACCTTGTTTCTCAATTTCTTGAATTAAGCGGTCAGCAACTTCAGTTTCTTCAGGATATTTCACTTTGTAATTTTTTAAAGTTGTGATTGCATTTTTCTTTTGATTCAATGCGAGGTAGTTATTAACAGCTACGAGATAAGCTTCTTGAACACCTGCTTTGATGGCCTTATCGATATATGGAATAGCTTCTTTTTGACCACCACCTTCAGACAAAGAGAAACCAAACCAGAAGTTCGCTTCAGCATCTTCTTTGTTGATCTTCAGGATTTGTTGTGCATATTTTAATGATTTAGTGGTATAAGCAGAACCAAGATCGAGGTTACGACCCAATATACTTGCTTTAAATGCACGAATTAGGATATCGAATGACGCGTTATCTTTCGCTGCTAAAGTATCTAGTTGAGCTGAAACTTCACGTAATTTAGCTTCAAAACCGCGACGTTCTTGACGATCTGTAAAGCGAGGAGGATAGTGACGTGCTTTACCTTCAACCATCTGGAGGAAGTCATCAATTTCTGTAATATCGATTTCATTTTGACCCGCTAAAACCGTGTATTTCATCGCACGTTGTGAACTATTCACAGTCGGTACGATTAATTTGTTTTGGTCGAGGATCATCTTTCTGTTTGGATTATTAGGATCAGTCACCTCAAGTTTTTGAAGTGGTGCAGCAGCAGCTTTTTTTAGTTCAAGCTCGAATACTGGTGGTTGGCTATAATTAAAAGGATTTAATGCATAAAATGGCGCACTTAAATCAGGCTCAGAAAAGACGATTGGATCGTTTGTTTTAGATTGTTTTTTTACTGCTGGAGAGCTACAAGCACTCAATAATGAAACAGCGATCATGGTGGCAATGAGGGGCTTAATCGTCATATTTTCTTCCAATATTATGTTTTTAAATTCTAGTTCAGGTTGTATCTGAGTCTATGAAAAGTCGAAACAACATGCAACTCAGATTCACCTAACTTAGTCAAACTTATACATTAAGCTTTTGATTGTGCAGTTTGAGCTTCGCACTCACGACGAACTTCGTCAATGATTTTTAACTCTTCAGCGCTAAATGGTTGTCCATTACTTTGAGCGTTATTAAATGTTGGATCAAGTAATGAAAGTCGCTGACATAGAGTGTTCATGCGCTTTTCATTGTGCTGTATACGATCCAACAGTACCCGCATACCTTCTAACATAGGATCTGATTGATCTTGGGTTGTCGCATAAGGCTGAAAACCGATGCTTTCTGCATAATTGCGTCGTTCAGATTCTTTGTCCAAATCTTTTTGCTGATTTTTGATAATAAATCGCGCTGGGTTACCTACGGCAGTAGCACCTTCAGGGACTTCTTTAGTGACCACAGCATTTGAGCCTACTTTCGCATTCTTATGCACGGTGAATGGTCCCAAAATTTTCGCACCTGCGCCAACGACTACACCATCTTCTAAAGTTGGGTGACGTTTGCCTTTATTCCAAGTGGTGCCACCTAATGTCACGCCATGATAGAGCGTCACATCATCACCAATTTCAGCTGTTTCCCCAATGACCACACCCATACCGTGATCTATAAAAAAACGTTTGCCAATTTTGGCACCTGGGTGAATTTCGATACCAGTTGCGAAACGACTAAAAGAAGACAGCATGCGGGCAGAAGTTTTACACTCTTTTTTCCAAAGCTCATGCGCAACACGATGCATAATCAGTGCGTGAATTCCAGGATAAGTGGTTAAAACTTCAAATGTGTTGCGCGCCGCAGGATCGCGGGCGAACACAGCTTGAATATCTTCTTTAAGCTGTTTAAGCATCTTTTGATTTCTCTTTAGAATCTGACTTTTTCCATGTGCCATTGTTCAATGCCTGAACACGACTGAAAATACCTCTAAGAAGATGGTACTCCATACGATCTAATTGTATACGTCCGAATAAGCGACGCAAGCGTAAAGGCAATAATCGTGGGTTTTCTGGGTCTAAAAACTCGATTTCGTGCAACATTTTTTCAAAATGAGGATAAAATTGTTCCATCTGTTGATGTGTTACCAACGGCTCATCCCAATGCATAGAATCTTCATCAGTCACTTTCATAACTGCTTGAGGATCTTCAACTTGTTCCATGAGAGCCGTGGTCGCCATTCGCATTTCATAGCAAATAATTTGAATGGCTTGAGCGACATTGAGTACCCCATAGTCTGTATTCACAGGGATGGTCACATGGTAATTCGCCAAGGCCAACTCTTCATTGGTTAATCCGCGATCTTCACGCCCAAATATTACGGCAATTTCTTGTTGTTCTTTGATCACCGCTTGCATCGATTTATCAGCAGCAGGTCGAGCATCTAATAAAGGCCATGGAATAGTTCGGCTACGAGCACTTGTACCAAAGACTAAATGACAATCTGCGATGGCTTCTTCAAGCGTTTCTACAATCTGAATTTGATCAATTAAATCGGTTGCACCGGCTGCAAGTGCATCAATATCAGGATGAGGATAAGTTTTAGGTGCAACTAAAACCAATTTTGAAAGCCCCATGGTTTTCATTGCTCTAAGTGCGCTACCGATATTCGCAGGCAGGGTAGTATTCACCATGACAATACGCACATGAGACAAATGCGCTGAGACAGCAGCATTATCAATTAAATTCATAAATCTTCCAAAATTAAGAGTATTGACTGACTTCCGTCATGTATTGATCCATTGCTTCATCCATACTGATCTGGTCAGGTGGAGAGGCATGTGATGTGATGACTGGTTCTGATTTTGGTTCTGCGGCGTGGGAACGTGCAGCTTTTGACTTGACATGATACTCCACATGTAAGGCCTCTTTACCAAAATAGTCGCGCAGTTTGAACAATAAGTCATCGAGTGGTGCGACATTCCATTGTGGTGGTAAATGAAAATCAGCCGTTGCATATGGAAAGTCGAGTTGTACTTGTAATGGCACATGCTGACACATATCTACATCACAAAATGGTTGAATGATCTGTGAAAGCTCTTGACCAAGATTTGGCTGAATATGCTCAGGTTGTAATTTGATGAGGATGTGATTCGCACGTTTTTGACGAATTTCGTTTAATGTAAACGCCTTAGTAAGGCGTCCCATCGGACGATCGAAGCCTTCACGTTCATATATTTCACCTTCAATCACAATCACTCTTTCATTCACAATAATATCTTTAAAACGTTGGAAGCGTTCATGATTTGCTGAGACTTCAATTCGAGCAGTACCATCATCGAGTGTGATCATCATGCGGTTAGGGAAATTTGCGACATCCACAACCAAGCCGGCAAATACTGTAGTCACACCACGACGTGTTGGAGTCAGCTCATTAATTTTGTTAGAAATAAACGCTTTTAACTCGGGGCGATACACATCAATCGGGTGTCCCGTTAAGTATAAACCTAAGGTGTCTTTTTCACCTTTTAAACGGACTTCATCAGACCAAGGTTTTACAGGTTTAGTGGGTTTACGTTGAACTTCTTCAACTTCACCAAATAAATCCATAATGCCTGTTTCGCGGTTTGAACGAGCTTGTTCGGCTGCTTGTACAGCTTCAGGCAATTGAGCCATTAAAGTCGCGCGTTCAAGGCCGAGACAATCTAATGCTCCTGAGCGAATCAAAGCTTCAAGTGTACGTTTATTGATTTTCTTCAGATCAATGCGATGGCAGAAATCAAATAAATCTTTATAAGGTCCAAGTTGCTTACGTGAATCAATCACAGATTGCATAGCTGCTTCACCAACACCCTTGATTGCACCTAGACCATATACAATGGTTTTTTCATCAATTGCATGGAATTGATAAATCGACATATTGACGGAAGGTGGTAACACGTCGAGACCATTGTTACGACAGTCATCAATCAAGAATACGATACTATCCGTGTTTTGCATTTCCGAAGTCAGTACAGCGGACATAAACTCAGAAGGATAGTGTGCTTTTAACCAAGCCGTCTGATAAGCCACTAATGCATAGGCTGCAGCATGTGATTTGTTGAAACCATAGCCTGCAAATTTTTCCATATAGTCGAAGATATGGTTCGCCGTTTGCTCATCGATATCTTTTTTTGCAGCACCTTCAATAAAGATTTGGCGTTGTTTAACCATCTCTTCAGGTTTCTTTTTACCCATCGCACGACGAAGTAAGTCCGCACCACCTAGACTATATCCAGCACAATACTGAGCTGCTTGCATAACCTGTTCTTGATATACCATAATCCCATAGGTAGGTTCTAAGACACCTTCTAATAGGGGATGTAAGTATTCGAACTCTCCACCATGCATACGATGAATAAAGTCTGGAATTAGATCCATTGGGCCCGGGCGGTACAATGACACGAAGGCAATAATTTCTTCAAATTTACTTGGGCGTGCTTCCTTGAGCATTTTTTTCATGCCCACGGATTCAAATTGGAATACCGCAGTGGTATTTGCTTCGGCAAATATCGAATATGCAGCTTTGTCATTTAGCGGAATATTCTCAATCTTTAGAGGTATATCAAACTTTAATCGTTGGTTAATGTGCTGAATAGCATCTTCAATTACAGTAAGATTTCGCAACCCCAAGAAGTCAAATTTAACAAGTCCTGCCGCCTCAACATCGTCTTTATCAAATTGAGCGACACGACCGGTACCATCTTCGTCACACAGTACAGCTGAGAAGTCCGTAATCTTGGTCGGTGCGATTACAACACCACCTGCGTGCTTACCAGTGTTACGCGTTATTCCTTCAAGTTTAAGCGCCATTTCCCAGATTTCTGATGCATCTTCATAATCTGGGTTGGATGGGTTGGTTACAATATCTTTAAGTTGTGGTTCTGCTTCTAAAGATTCTTCTAAACTTAAACCCAAAGGTTTAGTCGGGATCATTTTAGAAATACGATCTGCTAAGCCGTAAGACTTACCTAAAACTCGTGCAACATCTCGAATTGCACCTTTCGCTGCCATCGTACCAAAGGTTGCAATTTGAGATACAGCGTCACGCCCATAAGTTCGTGCTACATAATCAATTACACGATCACGACCTGCGATACAAAAATCCACGTCAAAGTCTGGCATCGAAACACGTTCAGGGTTTAAGAAACGTTCGAAAAGAAGTCCGTATGGTAGTGGATCTAAATCTGTAATTTTTAAACTGTATGCAACTAATGAGCCTGCACCTGAACCACGGCCCGGGCCTACAGGTACGCCATTGTTCTTGGACCACTGAATGAAGTCCATGACAATCAAGAAGTAACCTGGGAATCCCATCGAGTTAATGATCTTGATTTCGAAATCTAATCGATCGTCATATTCTTTGCGAATTTCAGGCCAGTCTTCTCCACGTTTCTCCACAGGATAAAGGTGATTAAGACGTTCTTCTAATCCTTCTTTAGACAAATGGGCAAAGAAGGTATCAATTGTATGACCTTCAGGAATTGGATAGTCAGGTAAAAAGTATTTACCTAAGCGAAGTGTCACATTACAGCGTTTAGCAATTTCAACTGTATTTTGAATAGCACTGGGGATATCAGCAAATAACTCCACCATTTGCGCTGTTGTTTTGAAATATTGCTCAGGGCTGTAAGTACGTGGACGACGATTATCACCTAAAACATAGCCATCTGCGATGCAGACGCGCGCTTCATGGGCTTCAAAGTCTTCTTCTCTAATAAAATGAACATCATTGTGAGCGACAACACCGATTTGATATTTTGCGGCTAATTTAACAGCTTCAATAATAAAATCTTCTTCTTGTGGGCGATTGGTGCGCGTGAGTGCTAAATAGACACGATTGCCAAATTTTTCGATCCAAGCTTCAAGTAAGGGTTCAGCTTTTTCAGGGCTACTTGAACACAGCATTTCTCCAACATCACTTTTAATCCCTAAAAGTGCAATCATGCCCGGCGCTTGTTCTAACACCCATTCTTTTTTTACACACGGGATACTGAGTTGTTGTCCTTCAATAAAGCCGCGCGATACTACTTCAGTTAAACTACGCCAACCCTCATTATTCATCGCCAGTAAAGTCATACGATGTGATTCATTATTCAAACGAATCACACTTCCTAAAATAGGTTTAATCCCTTTTTTAAGACACGAGGTATAAAACTTCACTGCTGCATGTAAGTTCGATAAATCTGTCATCGCGAGTGCAGGCATAGAATCCTGTACAGCAGACTTCATTAGATCAGGTATACGTACGATTGATTCAGTAATAGAAAATTCTGTATGAACACCGAGATGAACAAACTGCATAGATGAGTCCTTTACAAGAGCAGAGCGTATTTTATCATGCAAAGTGATTTAGAGCTGAGAATCCACGATATTTTATATGATTCGCACAAATTATCTTCGATTTGAATAAAGGCGATTTTATATCAATCAAAAAAAGTGCCATTCGGCACTTTTTTATAACATGAAAATTGGGCTTAATATTCCCAGAACATGCGTTGTATTTCTTTTGCATCTTTGGTTTTGGTTAAAGCAAGCGCGGTTAAAATTTTAGCTTTTTGAGGGTTGAAGTCATGTGCAACTACCCAACCATATTTGTCATCTGGCTGTTCGGCATTACGGAGAACGAATCCTTGTGGCACTCGTGAAGAACGTACAATTTGTATACCACTTTGCTGAAGTTGATTCAGCGTGGGAACAATATTTTTCGCGACTGAGCCGTTTCCTGTACCTGCATGGACAATGGCTTTAACCCCAGCCTTGGCATACGCTTGATAAGCATCAGGAATCATGTTGCCAGAGCCATAGACAATTTGAACTAATGGGAGTGTATCACCCTTAATATTCTCGATATTAAATTCTGACCGCTGATTAAATCGCTTAACAGAACTTCGGAACCAATAAGGTTTAGATTCTACCAACGTCCCTAAAGCTCCCCATTGGCTTACAAAGGCATTAGTATGAATATTAATGCCTTTAGTCACATCTCGAGCTGCAAAAATACTATCGTTCATAAGGACGAACACCCCCTTATTTTTTGCACTCGGGTCTGCTGCCAGAGCAACTGCACTATATAAATTTAGTGGGCCATCCGCAGATAAAGCCGTCGATGGGCGCATTGAGCCGACAACAACAATAGGTTTTTCCGTTTGTACGACTAGATTAAGAAAAAAAGCGGTTTCTTCTAAAGTATCTGTGCCATGTGTAATGACAACGCCATTTACATCTGACTTTTTAACCAAATCATTGACTTGACGGGCAAGGGAAAGTAATTCTTTGTCTGTAATGCTTTCAGAAGCAACCTGCATTGCTTGTACGCCGCTCACATTGGCTAAATCTTTAATTTGAGGAACGGCATTCAGTAAGTCATCCACTGGAACTTTTGCGGCAGTGTAAGTGGCGCTGTTGGTTGAGCTTGCACCAGCACCCGCAATCGTTCCCCCAGTTGCAACGACGACAACGTTATTTTTAGCAAAGCTCGTTAGGGGTAATAACAAGCCAATCGATAGAGTCAGTGCGGTTAGCGTCTTTTTCATCTTTTTTCCTAAATGTTTTTTATAGTATTGTGCATGGATAATGCTTAATCACGATAAAGGAAAAGAAGGGTGCTTGTATATAATCAAAATGAAATTAATATCATGAAATAATCAAAATATTAAATATAAAACCCCCAGATTGAAATCTGGGGGTTTTAAATACATCATTCACATAAAACGACCGAATTAACGCATTTTTGCTAAGAATCTTCCTAAACGATTGATTGCTTCACGTAATTCATTTTCGGCAGGTAAGAACACCACACGGAAATGATCTGGGGTAGGCCAGTTGAATCCTGTGCCTTGTACCAATAACACTTTTTCTGCTTTGAGGAAGTCAAGCATAAACTGTTCATCATCCTGAATCGGATAAATTTCAGGATCAAGTTTAGGGAAACAATACATTGCACCTTCAGGTTTAACGCAGCTTACACCTGGGATTTCATTCAACATTTGCCAAGCAATATTGCGTTGCTCATACAAACGACCACCTGGACGAATTAAATCGTTGATAGACTGGTAGCCACCCAATGCAGTTTGAATAGCGTATTGAGCTTGATGGTTAGCACATAGGCGCATTGACGCGAGCATATCTAGACCTTCAATATAATCTGCCGCACGAGTCTTATCACCCGTAATTGCCATCCAGCCTGAACGGTATCCAGCAATTCGATAGGATTTAGATAATCCGTTAAATGAAATACACAGTTGATTACCCGCAAGGGCAGCGACCGATACATGTTCGATTCCATCGTAAACGATCTTATCGTAGATCTCATCAGCAAATAAAATCAGGTCATATTTTTTTGCAAGAGCGACAATTTTTTCTAAGACATGGCGTGGATAAACAGCACCCGTTGGGTTGTTCGGATTGATAATCACGATCCCACGAGTATTAGGCGTAATTTTGTTTTCCATATCCTGAATATCAGGATACCAATTATCTTCTTCATCACATTTATAATGAATTGCTGTACCACCAGAAAGATTAACGGCAGCAGTCCATAATGGATAATCTGGCATTGGTACCAGCATTTCATCGCCGTCATCTAACAGGCCTTGCATAGCCATTACAATCAGCTCAGAAACACCATTCCCAATATACACGTCATTGACATGCATATTGAAAATACCTTTTTGTTGATAATACTGACAAACCGCTTTGCGGGCAGGGAAAATCCCTTTTGAGTCTGTATAGCCGATTGCATTTGGTAAATTCAACGCAACATCATTGATAATTTCTTGAGGTGCTTCAAAACCGAAGGGCGCTGGGTTGCCGATATTGAGTTTAATTATCTTATGTCCGGCTTCTTCCATTTCGTTGGCGGCGCGTAACACAGGTCCACGAATGTCATAGCATACATGCTCGAGCTTAGACGATTTCTTAATTTCGCGTGGAGTAGTGTTACCTAAAACGGACATATTCCCATCCAATTATTTTTGAGTGAATAAAAATAGATTACTAAATATCACAATCTATGTAGAAATTTAGCTAGAAATTTTTCAAGCTCTAGCGTAAATATGAAGGTACTGAAGCATGACATTGAATGTCAAAGATTTAAAGGAGTTAATCATGGGAAAACTCAATAAAACAGACCGAGAATGGCAAAGAGAGTTATCACCAGAGGAGTATCGCATTACCCGTCAAAAGGGAACTGAGCCTGCTTTCACAGGGCGATATTGGAATACCAAACAAGAAGGAACTTATGTTTGTCGTTGCTGTGGCGAACCTTTATTTACTTCAGAAACCAAATATGACAGTGGTTGTGGATGGCCTAGTTTTTATCGTCCAATCAACCAAACAGTCATTGAAGAACATGATGATCACTCACATGGCATGATTCGTACTGAGATTGTTTGTCATCATTGTGACGCACATCTAGGTCATGTTTTTGAGGATGGACCTGAACCTACAGGTCTTCGTTATTGTGTAAACTCAGCTTCATTAGAATTAAAAACCCAAGAAAAAAATGATGAGGAAACCTATCCATGACCAATATTTATCAATTTGAGGCAGAATTGCTAGAAGGGGAAAATAAGCAATTTTCGGACTATGAAGGTAAAGTGCTATTGATAGTCAACACAGCCAGCAAATGTGGATTTACGCCACAATTTGCAGGGTTGGAAGCGCTGTATGAAAAGTATAAAGATCAAGGTTTTGAGGTGTTAGGATTTCCGTGTAATCAATTTGGTGGGCAAGATCCGGGTACGCATGAAGAAATTGGTAGTTTTTGCCAGAGAAATTACGGTGTATCCTTTCCGATGTTCGCTAAAGTGGATGTAAAAGGTCCTGAAGCCCATGTGATTTTTCGGTATCTCACCAACAACAGCAAAGGCATTTTAGGAAGTGGAATTAAGTGGAACTTTACCAAATTTTTGATTGGAAAAGATGGCAAAGTGCTTAATCGATATGCACCTACAACTAAACCAGAAAGCATCGAAGATGATATTCAAAAAGCACTGGCTCAGTAAAAAAAATCAGCTCAATTGAGCTGATTTTTTTATTCATTTAATTCAAGAAACGGTAATCGGCTAGATTTGCATTTTTGGTTTCTAGCCAATACTTCCATGTATAACTCGGCCAAAGTGAAAAATTCTTTCCGCCTTCTTGCTGATACCAACTCACACAGCCAGATTGCCAAACTGTGCCTGCAAATTTTTCTTGGATTTTACGGTTGAATTCTTCTTGGACTACATCTTTGACCACGATTGCTTTGGTTTTGGATTTTTCTACAGCTTCAATCAGTTGTAGAATGTAATTCACTTGAGATTCGATCATAAAAATTACAGAGTTATGACCTAAAACAGTATTCGGGCCTAAAAGTTGAAAGAGATTTGGAAATCCTTTGGTAGAAATTCCATAGTAGCTTTCAGCACCCTCTTTCCATGCTTCTTTCAACTCAATACCATTTTCGCCATAACATTTAAAATCTTTTAAATAAATTCGTGGATCAGTAATAAAACCAGTACCGTAAATTAAGCAATCTATTTCTCGTACTTGACCATCTTTGGTAACAATCGCATTTTCAGTAATTTCTTGAATGTTGTCCGTCACGAGCTCTACATTCTTGCGATTAAATGTTGGGAAATATCGATTTGATACCAAAATTCTTTTACACCCCATGGTGTAATCTGGTGTCAATTTTTTTGCTATTTCTTTATCTTTGACTTGGAAGCGAATAAAAGCTTCTGCAAGTTTTTGACCCAGTCGCATCATTTGAGGTTTAACAATCGGAACTACGCGTGATTCATTTGACCAATACAAGCGCGCTCGATGCAATTTTCTAAACCAGTCGTATTGGGCAAATAGTTTTTTGTCTAAAGCATTATAAGCTCGTTCATCGCGCGGTATTACCCATGCAGCCGTTCTTTGAAACACGTATAACTGTTTGGTTTTTGGTGCAATCTCAGGAATATATTGAATTGCACTTCCACCTGTGCCGATACTGGCTACACGTTTACCATTCAGGTCATAACCATGATTCCAAGATGAGGAGTGGAATACTTCGCCTTTAAATTTTTCGATTCCTTTAATCTTTGGAATTTGAGGAATATGCAATGGACCAGAGGCAAAAATAAGGAATTGACAGTGTAGAGCACTTTGATTCTTGATGGAGATTTCCCACGCATGAGCTTGCTCATCGAAGCGTGTCGAAATGACTTCGGTATCAAATTGAATAAATTTTTTTAAACCATATTCTTGAATAAGATCTTGAATATATTGGAAAATTTCAGGTGCTTCAGCATATCGTTTTGTCCAATCAGATTTGGGTGCAAAAGATAATGAATACATATGAGATTGCACATCACATGCAGCACCCGGGTATTGATTTTCACGCCAAGTACCACCTACATCTGAAGCTTTTTCAAGAATAACAAAATCTTTGATACCGCGTTTAAGAAGTTGAATAGCTGTGGCTAATCCTCCAAATCCGGCGCCGATAATCGCAATTTTAGTATTTTTCTTGATGAGTTGCGTTTCAGTTAAGTCGACTGAATTTGTATCTAGCTGATCTGATGTAATTTCCATTTTAATACTCGTTTATATTATTTGAAGCTATCATAAGCAGTCTGGACTGAAACTGACATGATTTCATTGACATTTAATATTGATATTTTCGGCAATATTCTTTCCCTTTTTTTTAGGGTAAAACATATGCAACTTTAATATTAAAATTCTGTTTTATGAAAAGGTCGATTCTCGGTTTGTTGTATCTCATACAGGGCATGCGACAGGTCGGAATAAATGTGGACGAAAGATTGGAAGCTGTCGGTTTAAAGGCGGATGCCTTAGATCCGAGTTCAACGATTCAACCTGAATTAGAACAAATCATTCAAAGAATTATTGCTAAAGGGGTTAACCCGCTGCTTGGTTTGGATGTCGGTCAACATTATGCGCTCGCAGGCTATGGTCCGCTTCTCATGCTGTTGGTCACAAGCTCGAATGTCGGTGCGGCTCTCACAAATGGAATACGCTATCAAGCGCTTACCCATTTATCGGGTAGGCTTACATTAGAGCAGACGAGTGTCTATGCGGCTTTATGTTATGAGCCACTCAATTTACAAAGTGAAGTTGATGAGTTCAGGGCTCAATGTGAAATTTCAGGTACGGTTAAATTCGTGCAAGATATCTACAAAATGATAGGATTGCCCTTTCCTGAAGTGCAGATTGAATTGCCGTTTTCACGACCGAAAGAATCCATTTTTTTGAACAAGTATTTGAATTATTTCGGTGAACAAGTTCGGTTTGAACAAGAGAAATTTCGACTGATTTTTGATGCTGAAATTTTAGAATTGAAGTTGCCTTCAGCTGATCAAATCACATTTAATGTCCATCAACAAAGATGTAATGCTGAAATCGAAAGATTGAATGCACAACAATTGAATCAACACCAGTTGATTCAAAGAATTCACGATTATTTGGATTTACAAACGGGGCAGATTCCAACAATGGCAGAAACTGCTCAAGCATTGAATATTCCAGAGCGTACTTTGCGACATCAGCTTAACCAACTGGATACAAGCTATAAGCAAATACGGGAGCAACTCATTCGAGAGAAAGCGCTTCGATTAATTGAGTACAAAGAGTATTCAATCGAAGTAATAGCTGAAATGCTTGGATATTCAGAACCTGCAGCATTTAACCATGCTTTTAAAAGATGGTTTGGACAAAGTCCACGACAGTATGGGAAATAACCTCAGCATGTATGCTCAAATGGTATATGCCAAAGTGTTATTTATCATTTTTTTAAATATTCGTTATACTTCCGACGGCCTAAAAAAGTAATCAATATCTATGTTCCATTCTCATTCTTCGCAAAATAGTTTAAGTCACACTCCGCAATCACCTGCAGAACGTTATGCTCACGCAATTTCGTCAGGACAATTTATGCCTGATGATGCTCAAGCTCAAGCTGTACATGAACTTAATCGTGTTTGGGAAGAACTGATCTTACGATATAAAGCTTCTAAAAAAGCGTTTCGACGTTTTCGCCGTCAAACAGCCCCGAAGGGTGTTTATATGTGGGGTGGTGTTGGGCGTGGAAAAACTTGGTTGATGGACCAGTTTTATGATGCGATACCATTCCGTCGTAAGACGCGTATGCATTTCCATCATTTTATGCAATATGTGCATAAAGAGTTAAATAAAAATTCAGGACAGCAAAATCCACTCGACATCGTTGCTGATCAAATTTACAAAGATGCGGTTGTGATCTGTTTTGATGAATTCTTTGTATCAAATGTCACGGATGCGATGATTTTAAGTGATTTATTCCAAAAGCTATTTGTTCGTGGAATTACACTTGTTGCGACATCAAACATTGCACCAGATGGTTTATACAAGAACGGTATTCATCGCGACCGCTTTATTCCAACTATTGAAATGGTAAAAAAGAATTGTGTCATTTTGAATGTGGATGCAGGTGTTGACTATCGTTTGCGTGTACTGAAACAAGCGCAGTTGTTCAAATCACCTTTAAGCCATGATAATCAGGTATGGATGGCACAACGTTTTTCAGCATTAACCAGTGCTCAAAATGTGAGTGAAGAACCGATCATCATTAATGGACGTAATGTCGATACAATTGGTCATACTGATGATGTATTATGGTGTGAGTTTTCTGAACTCTGTATGAAGCCACGAAGTCCTGCGGACTTTATCGAAATTGCGAACACTTATAACACTGTCCTAGTCAGTAATGTTCCCGATCTGAATGATTATTTATCAGAAGGAACACGCCGATTCATTTATTTAGTCGATGAGTTCTATGATCGTGGTGTTAAATTATTACTAACCTCACATGCCAGTATCATTGATATATATAGTGGCGAAAAATTAGCGTTTGAAATCGAACGCACACGTTCACGCTTACTCGAAATGCAATCAGATGACTATTTACAATCTGCGCATCGACAAATTGATATGCCTGCAGAATAAATGTGAAAATTCAAAAACGAACCCAAACAGATGATGTTTGGGTTTTTTTATTTGGAGTGGAATAAATTTGAAATCGTCGCTTAAAAGCGTAGAGAAAATAGACATATTGGTTTAAATTAAATCAGATTTGATGGAAATTGGCACTTAAGTCTAATTTCTACCTTTATAAAACTTTATACACTGTAATTAGATTGTTGAATTAAAACGACTCAATAAGTAATAGATCAAAAGTCTCATCTGATTGGTGTCTATAATAAATGATCACTATTTAGCAATGTGATATTACTATTCAGCAATTTATAAATGGGTATACTAGATTCTCTTGTATAAAAAGTAGCAATATCAGGAAAGACAATGACTGCACGTATTCAGAAAGGCAAGTTAGCGATTGCTAAAGAACTCTACGATTTCATCGAAAATGAAGCACTACCAGGTTCTGGTTTAGACAGTGAAACTTACTGGAAAAACTTTGAACAAGTCGTTGTTGATCTTAGCCCAAAAAATAAAGCACTCTTGGCTAAGCGTGATGACATTCAAGCGAAAATTGATGAATGGCACCGCAATAATAAATTTGAATTAGGAGCTTACAAAGCTTTCCTGACAGAAATTGGCTACTTATTACCAGAAGTAGAAGATTTTCAAATTACAACTGAAAATGTAGATGAAGAAATCGCACTATTGGCGGGTGCACAATTGGTTGTGCCTGTACGTAATGCACGTTACTGCTTGAACGCTGCAAATGCTCGTTGGGGCTCTTTATATGACGCATTGTATGGTTTCGATGTCATCTCGGAAGAAGGCGGTGCGGAAAAAGGTAAGGGGTATAACCCTGTTCGTGGCGAAAAAGTTATCGCTTTTGCTAAAAATTTCTTAAATGAAACTTTCCCTTTAGCAAATGGATCACATGCGGATGCTACGAAATACGCTGTTGAAGCAAAAAAATTAGTGGTAACGCTTAAAGATGGCAGCACAACGAATTTGGCTAAAGAAGCTCAATTTGTAGGTTTTAATGGTGAAGAGTCTGCGCCGACAGAAATCGTTTTATTAAATAATGGTTTGCATGTCATCATTGAAATCGATGCGACAAGCCCAATTGGTCAAACGGATGCTGCTGGCGTAAAAGATCTTGTTTTAGAATCTGCGGTAACAACGATCCAAGATTTGGAAGACTCAATTGCTGCGGTTGATGCTGAAGAAAAAGTTGAAGGCTACCGTAACTGGTTAGGTTTGATGAAGGGTACTTTGGAAGAGAAAATCGAGAAAAATGGTAAAACCATTACTCGTGCTTTAAACAAAGACCGTACCCACAAGAATCTGATCGGTGGCGAAACAACTTTACACGGTCGTTCATTGATGCTTCTTCGTAACGTTGGTCATTTGATGACGAACCCGGCGATCCTTGTGGATGGTCAAGAAATCTATGAAGGTATCATGGATGCATTGATCACACCGTTGTTAACGTTTGCTGACATCAAAGGTCAAAACGAAATCAAGAATTCTCGTAAAGGTTCTATGTATATCGTTAAACCTAAGATGCATGGCCCTGAAGAAGTTGCATTTGCAGTTGAACTATTTGAGCGTGCTGAACAAGCTCTAGGTTTGCCAGCAAAAACGCTTAAAATCGGGATCATGGATGAAGAGCGCCGTACTTCTGTAAACTTGAAAAACTGTATTGCTCAAGCGAAAGATCGTACCATCTTCATTAACACAGGATTCATGGACCGTACAGGTGACGAAATCCATACCTTTATGGAAGCAGGTCCATTCGTTCGTAAGGGTGAAGTTAAATCTCAAATTTGGTTCCCTGCATATGAAAACCGTAACGTGATGGTTGGTTTACAAGCAGGCTTACGTGGCAAAGCACAAATTGGTAAAGGCATGTGGCCTAAACCAGATATGCTTTTAGATATGTATAAAACCAAAATTGAGCATCCTGAAGCTGGTGCGAGCTGTGCTTGGGTTCCATCACCATCTGGTGCTGTAATTCATGCGATTCACTATCACCAATGTAATGTTTCAGCGCGTCAACAAGAGTTGTTAAAAACTGAAGCATTACCTTTAGATGATTTATTAACTCCACCATTAGCGACTGATACGAATTGGACTGATGAAGAGAAAACCAAAGAGTTAGAAAATAACCTTCAGGGTATTCTTGGTTATGTTGTTCGTTGGGTTGATTTGGGTGTTGGTTGTTCTAAAGTTCCAGACATCAACAACGTTGGTTTGATGGAAGACCGTGCAACTTTACGTATTTCATCTCAACACGTTGCTAACTGGTTACGTCACGGTATCGTGACTAAAGAGCAAGTTGAAGAAGTAATGCAACGTATGGCTAAAATTGTAGATGAGCAAAATGCGAACGATCCAGCGTACACACCAATGGCGCCTGGGTTTGACGGTTATGCTTACCAAGCAGCATATGATTTAGTGTTTAAAGGTGCTGAACAACCATCAGGTTATACAGAACCATTACTTCATGCTTACCGCTTGAAGCTTAAAGGTTATACTGGTGACTAATTAAAATAAAAAAGCCTCTCCGGAGGCTTTTTTTACGACTGTGTAAAATAGTTGACCATTGGGTAAAAAGTGGCATGAAGAGGGACATAAAATGACGCGATATTCAAATTTAAATCAACAGTATATTAACGGTTCTTGGTTAAAAGGCTCTTCAGAGCGTGTCATACAAAATTTTAATCCATTTGATTTAAAAGAAATACACCAAATTCAAGCGGCGAATCAGTCTGATGTTGATCTCGCTTTTTCTGCAGCACAACAAGCATTTGATCTTGGCTTAATTACCTCTGCTATAGATCGCAAGAAAATCATTCAGAAGCTGCATGACATCATACAATTACGTAAAGACGAAATTATAGATTGGCTGATTACCGAGTCTGGAAGTACGCGTCTCAAGGCAAATATTGAAGTGGGTGCTGCGCTTGGTATTATCTCAGAATCATTCACTTTTCCTGATCAAATCCAAACTGTTCAGCTAGAAAGTAAAGATCCTGCGAGAAAAAGTTTTTATCAACGCAAAGCGTTGGGTGTTATTGCTGTCATTAGCCCTTGGAATTTTCCATTTCATTTGTCAATGCGATCGATTGTTTGCGCAATCGCATGTGGAAATACAGTGGTACTAAAACCTGCGAGTGACACACCTGTTACAGGTGGAACATTATTAGGGAAATTGTTTGAAGAGGCGGGTGTGCCCGCTGGTGTACTGAATGTCATTGTGGGTAGTGGTAGTGAAATAGGGGATTATTTTGTCGAGCATTCTATCCCGAAGATGATTTCATTCACTGGCTCTACAGAAGTAGGACAAAATGTTGGTGCTAAAGCGATGGCCAGCTCTAGAATCAAACGACTTGCTTTAGAGCTTGGGGGGAATGCGCCATTATTAATTCTTAAAGATGCAGATTTAGATTTGGCAGTCGATTTGACGATCAAGGGGCGCTTCCTTCACCAAGGTCAAATCTGTATGAGCACTAATCGTGTCATCGTAGATCAATCGATTCACAATGAATATGTTGAAAAGCTTTTAAACAAAGTCAAAGATATTCCTGTGGGTGATCCTAATCTTGATGAGACGCTTATAGGACCTATTATTAATAATACACAAGTGAAACAGCATCAACGAATCATTGATCAGGCTCAAATAGAAGGTGCTAAGTTGGTCTATGCTGGGGGTATTGGGAATAATTTGGTTTCACCTCATGTGTTTATCGATGTATTGCCGACATATGCAATTGCTCAAGAGGAAAGCTTCGGACCAATTCTGCCGATCATCAGAGCAGATGATGAAGCACATGCAATAAAAATCGCCAATGACACACCGTTTGGTTTATCTGGTGCTGTATGTACATCTGATATTGAGCGCGGAGTAGAAATCGCTTCAAAACTCGATATTGGAATGACACATATTAATGGTATAAGTGTCGCGGACCATGCTAATGCACCATTCGGTGGAGAAAAGAACTCTGGATTAGGGCGCTTTAATGGGCATTGGATTATGGATGAATTCACGCGTACACACTGGATGACAGTACCAATATCATCATAATGAACTGAATTGGATCGGCTATAATAGCCTAAGTTTTTTATAGTATTGAAAATTATGCTATGTGTGCCAACTTTAAGCCAATACAAGCGCATCAAATCCAAGCATTAGAACTTCCACATATTTCATTTGAATATGTGGAAGAGGTTTATCCAAGCTACGAAACCCCGTTATTATTTAAATCTGATCATAGCTACGAGTGGAGGTTAGTTAATTTTGGTTTTATACCAAAATGGGCAACTGATACAGAAATAGCGAAGAAAACCTATAATGCACGCAATGAAACATTAAGCGAAAAAAAAAGTTTTCAAGAAGCATTTGAAAAATGTAAATTTGGTGTAATTCCAGTCACTGAGTTTTATGAAGCAAAATATATTAATGGACGACCGCAACGATGGGGTGTGAGAAGAAAAGATGGTCAGGCATTTTTTATCGCAGCGTTGTATGAAATCACGAAAATTGATCAAATTATTTATCGTTCAGCAACGATGATTACCATGGATGCTATTCATCACGAAATGATGAAGGATTTTCATGAGCCTGGAGATGTTAAACGGTCAGTAATTATTATTCCGCACCATAAATTAGATCAGTGGTTGAGTTTAAAATCCCCCGACATTCAGAACTTTGTTGAAGGCTTTCCAGTAGGGGAATTTGAATGTTTTTATTGTCCAAAACCACGGCAGAACAATACAGCCCAACTCAATATGTTTGATGATGGGCTTTAATCTAAAGTTTAGGAAAATTAATGCGCTAAATTTTTGAAAATATGCTTTAAGCTTTCCATTAGTTTTTCAATTTGAAGTGGGGTTAATCCCTCAAATGTTTGTTCAAGAACCACACTCATCAGGTCATTAATTTTTTTTGTCATTTCTAAACCTTTTGGTGTTAGTACCACACGCGTAATACGGGCATCGTTTTCACACGAGTAAGTGTCAACCATTCCTTCATCTTTTAAACGGTAAACGATTTTTGTAGTCGTCGACATTTTTGACACAATCATGTCAGAGAGTTCTGAAACACTTGCATCTGGTTTAGTAGACAATGCGACAAGCAAACGTCGACGAGAATTATCAACGCCATACTTTTTGAGCACATGGTCAACATTCAGTACATACTGAGAATGGACTTGAGTGATCCAATAGAATGGAAAATTTTCGAGTTCAAAATTTTCAGATGAAGGTAAAAATTTTGCATATTTTTTTGACATCGCTACGTCCTTGTCAGTGTAACTTAATTGTTTTTATTAATTTAAATATTACATGAAGCATAACCTATATTAAAAGAACTATGTTCAAATAATCAACTTATGTTCAAGCGCTTACCTTAAATCAGACAAAAGGTATGACACCTATTGACTTCAGTTTTATAAAACATATTTCAATGATCTGTAAATATCTTTATGTGTATCAAAACAGAAGATTCGAAAAATACAGCTATTCTGATCTTCATGATTATATCTTTATGTCAATTCCACGCTGACCAAATTCTATTGAAAAATATAGGAACTATAACTTGGCACTGATATTTTTTTTTGTGTCGAAAATGTCAAAGACTATTCAAGGATGGCAATTACGACTAAAGATATGATCTAAATTTACATAAAAAATTGTTTTGAACATAAAAAAAGTAATTACAAAATAAAATTCTTATGCATAATAGTTTCATCATTTCTGAAAAGGTAACTTTATATATGGACCCGTCGCCGTGTTGGCCTAATTTAGCTTCTTACATTATCTTAAATAATAAGAACCAGGAGATCTAATATGGAATTTTTATTGGATCCTGGCATTTGGATAGGGTTAATTACCCTTATCATTCTTGAAATCGTTTTAGGTATTGATAACTTAGTATTTATTGCGATACTTGCAGAAAAACTTCCTCCAGAACAACGTGATAAAGCCCGTGTAATCGGTTTATCCCTCGCATTATTAATGCGTCTAGGTCTACTTTTTGCGATCTCGTGGTTAGTGACTTTAACTCAACCATTGATTGAAATTTTTGGAAAAACATTCTCAGGTCGGGATTTGATATTACTGTTTGGTGGTCTATTCCTTGTGTATAAGGCTGTCAATGAACTCCATGAAAAAATGGAGGGTAAACCCGAGATTAAAACGAATAACAATGTTGTATACGCTGGTTTTGCTGCAGTTGTGGCTCAGATCGTCGTGCTTGATGCGGTATTTTCACTCGACTCAGTGATCACTGCGATTGGTATGGTGGATAATATTTACGTGATGATGGCTGCGATGATTGTGGCTATGGTTGTCATGTTAATTGCATCAAAACCGTTAACTACGTTTGTTAACCGTCATCCTACGGTGGTTATCCTTTGTTTAAGTTTCTTGTTATTGATCGGTGTAAGTCTAATCGCTGAAGGTTTTGGATTCCATATCCCTAAAGGTTATATTTATTCAGGTATTGGTGTTGCAATTCTAATTGAAGCATTCAATCAATTTTCGAATCGTAATCTTGAAAAAAATCAAGCGAAGATCCCGTTACGTCATCGAACTGCAGATTCAATTTTGAAATTGATGGGCAGTAAATTGGATGCCGATATTGCAACATCCAAAGAAGTTGAAGAAATTCAACAAGCTTTTGGTGATGAAGAGCGTTATATGGTTGGTGGTGTGCTATCACTTGCTGAACGTTCAGTTGCTTCAATTATGACACCTCGAAATCAAATTTCTTGGGTTAATATTGAGGACGATGCCGAAGCAATTCGTGAACAGGTATTAGCTGTACCTCATAGTCTTTTCCCAGTTTGTCGTGGACAATTGGATAAAGTCATCACGATTGTACGTGCAAAAGAATTGATTGATGCATTAGATGATCCAGATCAACTAAAAGATTTGATGAAACGTGTCCGTCCTATTTTCATTTATGAAAAAATGAAAGTGATTGATGCAATTAATACATTAAGAACTTCTAAAGGTTCATTGGTACTTGTTACAAATGAATATGGCAATATTCAAGGCTTAATCTCACCATTAGATGTTTTTGAAGCAATTGCTGGTGAATTCCCAGATGCTGATGAACAGCTTGAATTGGTTAAAATCGATGATACCACTTGGAAGGCGTCTGGTATGTTGGATTTATATCAATTAGAGCTGGCGCTCGATATATTAGATTTAGATCTGGTGCAAGAAGACTCAGGTTACTTTAGTGTTGCAGGACTGATTTTAGATAAAACGAGTGGGGCGGTTGAAGTTGGTATGTTGATTGAACACCAAGGGGTTAATTTCGAAATTCTAGAAATGGAAGATAATCGAATTAAAACCGTTAAAATCACGCTTTAAACTCTAATAAAAAAGCTCCTTATTGGAGCTTTTTTTTGCTTAAATTTCTATATAAGGTATGGAGTTAGCAAAGTCGTAGTACGAAATATGAGATAAGATGCTAAACATATTGCAATCTGTTTTATAGCGAAGGAATGTAAGATCATGATTGATCAAATGGAATTATCGGTAAGACTTGCTATTTTTTTTAGTGGTATTTTTTTATTGACCGGTATGCTTACTGGTGTTTGGAAATATGTGCAAATCAGCTTATCTAAACAAGCTCGAGCACATTATTATGTTGATATTGCGCATAGGAGTAGTTTGCTATATGCACCTGCAACGTTAATTCTAGCGGTTATGGCATATTTTTCAGCGTTGAATGAATCGACAAATTTGCTCTTTATTTTGATTAATATTTTCTTTTTTGCATTTTCAATTTTAAGTTATATTTTGCATGGCTTATTGAAAGATACGACAAATCAGTTCAAAGAACCACATCAATTAGGGCGTATTGAATTACCAAAATTGCTCATGAGAGGTGCGATGGTACTATTGGTCGTAGGTGAGGTTGGGGCGACCTTAGGTTTGCTTTATGGTTTATATGTTGGGTTATTCTAATAAGTAGAGCAGAATTGAAAAACTTGTTATTTTGATAGAGTGCTTTAAATGATGACATTGACTTTAAGATGGATGCTTTGGCATCCATCTCTTAGTCTAAATGTGCTTCTTGATCAGAAAGCTTTTGAGTACGATATTTCGTGTCAATAAAGGCCCACACGTAAAATGCTAGCGTCGCAGCAAGTGCATAAGCAAAATATTCAAGCTTCAACGTGCCTTGAATTGTACCTTGCACAACAAGTGTCAGCATGAGAGCAAACATTGTGCTTAAAAAAACGACAGCATTGTTGTTCGCTTTAAGAGTATTAATGAAGACTTGCTTGTTGAAATGTAATGATAACATCTCCATCCCTCCTGATAATTCATGACAAATCTGAATGATTTAGTCGACTTTGTTTACATACTTGTACAGGGGATTGAAGAATAAAGCAAGTTTTTAACACTCTATTATGTAAATAAATTATGACATTATTATGACAAAAGTCGAAATATTTGAAATTAAGATACTACGTGAGCTAAGTGCTAGAATTATTTCGATAAATCGTGATGAGATGAATAGAGTTTCTTGTAATTCTTTAATCTATTTACTTTTTAGCATCTTGCAAAACAAATAAATAGTAGCAAAAGTCATTCCAAATCTGACTGATGAGGTCAAAGTTAAGGTGGGTAAGCAATAATAGTCTGTTGGATAAACGAGACAATTATTGATTACAGAACAAATACGGCTTGGGTAAAACAATATTTATTTATAAATCACCTGAATTTACTTCTTCAGTCTATCCAGTATGTAGACAATGACAAATACAACTAAAGAAGGAATCAACCATGCTAAATTTTGTTCAGCCAATGGTAGATTGTTCATAAATGCTGGCAAGAAATGATCTAATTCTGCAACCTTAAGTCCATCAATAATACCGAATATGAAAGCAACCGCTGTAACAGGCGCAATGACGCGTGGAGCGGAATTAAAGAACTTCCACATAAATCCCATCATGATCACCACAATCGCTGGTGGGTAGATTGCACTTAATACAGGTACAGAGAAGGCGATTAACTTGGTTAAACCTAAGTTGGAAATGACAAATGAGAAACCAACAAGAATGAAAACCCATTTTTTGTAAGTAATCTTCGTGATTTGTGAGAAATATTCTGCACATGCACAAGTCAAACCAATTGCCGTAACCATGCATGCGATAAAAATCATCGCCCCTAGAAAATATGAGCCAAAGTCACCAAAGGCATGCTGAACATAGCCATGGAGAATAATGGCACCATTTGCAGCGTTAGGTGCAGCCTCGTGACTACTCAGTCCAAGTTTAAATAGGCTAATGTAAACCAGTGTAAGGCCAATACCTGAAATTAAACTTGCGATCACTGCATATTTGGTAATTAACTTTTGATCAGTTACACCACGTGAACGTATCGCATTAATAATGACAATACCAAATACTAAAGCTCCTAAAGTGTCCATGGTTAAATAACCATTAACAAAACCTTCTGAAACAGGACTATTGATATAGTTTCCAATAGGTGCAGGGATATAATCTGCAGAAACTAAAAAGGCACTACCACCTAAAATGATCAAAGAGAGAATTTTGAGTGGAGATAAAACATAGCCGACAGTATCCAAAATTTTATTCGGATAAAGTGAGATTAACGTTACAAATGCAAAATAAATTGCACTGTAGATCAACAAGGTCGATGAAGACGTTCCAAAATAACTCGAAAAACCAATTTCAAAAGAAACTGTAGCTGTCCGAGGTGTCGCGAAAAGTGGTCCAACAGCAAGATAGCATGCTACGGTTAAGATTAAACTTGCAATCTTACCCAGTGGAGAGCTTAAAAGTTGAATAGAGCCTTCAACACGCGATAGCGCAATGATCGTGATAACAGGAAGGCCAACAGCAGTAATTAAGAAGCCAAAAGCAGCTAACCAAACATGTTCACCCGCTTGTTGAGCAACAATAGGTGGGAAGATAATATTGCCTGCACCGATAAATAGTGCAAAGGTCATAAAACCTAAGGCAATAATGTCCCGTGTACGCAAATTGGTCATAAGGGAGATCGGTTCAAGAAAAAAGAAAGCGATTTTAGAGCAAATGTCAGTAAATAGGGAGGGCGGTCATCCATCGAATGGAATAGTAAAAAAGCAAGAAGCGAATAATTTTATTGGATGGGAAATTATGAGTTAAATTAAGTCTATGTATTTATAAAACTAATAAAATAAATTTATTTATTGAATTGAAATTAAGCAGAGCATAGATCTTGATTCGCAAAATAAAATAATGTACTGAATGGTTAAATAATAGTCGAAAATGATTAAGTTACAGATAGTCTATAGCGTTTGTGATCGACAAATGAAAGTCCTATAATGAATCCTGAATTAAAAAGGGGTTCATCATGAAGGCAACAGCTGTCACCATTAAAACTGAACAAGATATTGAAAAACTAAGAATATCGGGTCGGCTTGCGGCACAAGTGCTTGCAATGATTGGTGATTATGTGAAGCCAGGTGTGAGTACTGCGTATCTTGATGATATCTGTAATGATTACATCGTCAATACACTCAAGGTGACGCCAGCAAATGTGGGTTATTACGGATATACAAAAACAACCTGTATTTCGAAAAATGAAGTTGTATGTCATGGTATCCCTGCTTCCAATATTATCTTAGAGGATGGAGACATCATTAATATTGATGTTGCAATCATCAAGGATGGTTATTTTGGTGATACCAGTCGAATGTACTATGTAGGTACAATTAAACCTGAAGCAAAAAAATTAGTCGATACGACTTATGAAGCGATGCTTGCAGGTATTAAAACGGTTAAACCTGGCGCGACACTAGGTGACGTGGGTCATGCTATTCAACAAGTTGCGCAACGCGAAGGTTTTACGATTGTACGTGAATATTGTGGTCACGGTATTGGAAAAACCTACCATGAGCAACCGAATGTATTGCATTACGGACAGCCTGGTCAGGGATTAGTATTAAGAAAAGGAATGGTGTTTACCATTGAGCCTATGGTGAATGCAGGCAAAGCCAAAGTTAAAGAATTAAAAGACGGATGGACAGTAGTAACAGCAGATAAATCTTGGTCTGCACAATGGGAACATATGGTTGCTGTGACTGATGAAGGATATGAATTATTGACACCTTGGCCTGAAGGTACGGGTGAATATCCTGTAATTTAATTCACAAAAGCCTATTTTTTTAAATAGGCTTTTTAATTTGTATACGCATCAAATGATAAATAATAAATCCAATAACCAATCCCCAAAAAGCAGATCCAATGCCCAAAAACTGAACTCCAGATGCAGACATTAAAAAAGTGATTAAAGCAGCATCACGATCTAAATCTTCTTTAAATGCGATACTGATGTTATGTCCAATCGTTGCAAAAAGTGCGATCGCCGCCAAAGTGGTGATCATTTCTCTAGGGAATGACAGTAATAATCCCGTTAGTGTCGCTGCAAAAATGCCCATAAAGATATAGAACACTCCACAAGCCATACCTGCAATATAGCGTTTAGCAGGGTCTTGATGAACTTGTTCATCAAGGCTCACAGCTGCACTAATTGCTGCGATATTGGTTGAAAATGCCCCGAACGGAGCGAATATTGCTTGAGCAATTCCTGTCCAACTTACTAATTGGTTGACATGAGGTTTGTAACCATAGGATCTGATCATTGCTAAACCAGGTAAATATTGTGAAGCCATATTGATGATCAAGAGGGGAATAGCTAAACCCAGAATACTTGACCAGTGAAATTCAGGCTGAATCCATACTGGATACGTCATTCCGTAGTGAATTTTGGTTGCTGTATATTCAAAGAAAAAAGGTGTGGCGATAATGCAAGCTAACAATGTAATGACAATGGAGTGACGGGGTAATGCTTTTTTACTTATAAAATATGTACTGATCAAGATTAAAACATAGATCAATTGGTCTTGCATGACCGTAAATAATGAAATGCCAAATTTTAATAACACTCCAGCTAACATGGCGCTTGTAAGAGATTGCGGTAAAAATTCAAGAATTCTTTGAAATATTCCAAAAAAGCCCAATACAGCAGTCATAATTCCGCATATTAAAAATGCCCCTATCGCCTCATTCAAATTGTATCCTGAGCCTGTAGCGATAATCAGTGCTAGTCCTGCTGTTGACCATGATGTTGCAACTGGATATTTAAACTTCCAGCTTAAGATCAGTCCTGATAATCCTATACTCAAACCCAGTGCCCAAAACCATGAGCTAATCTGTGCTTGATTTGCACCTAATACTTGTCCAGCTTGAATAACCAGTACAGATGAAACGCTAATGCCAATTAAAAATGTAATAAAGCCAGCGAAAACAGCAGGTAGACTTAAATCTTTTTTTATTCTTGTTATCACGTCTATGAGCATTTTTATATTATTTCCCTAATGATTCTGTGAAGTTAAGATTACATTGTTGATGTCGCAAGTTTGATCCCAAACAATCCAAATAAAATACCAATAGCGGCAACAGAAGCAGCTGCTAATTTATAATGCGTGTTGAAGTAATTTGAAATTTTGATACCTGTGAAGATCAACATACTTAAGTAGGCTATACTCATTAATTGTAAAATTACAGCAAGCATTAAAAAGCTTTGGGCTGGATAAGGATAAGCTGGATCTACAAATTGAACAAAAAACGATAAAAAGAACAGTATTGCCTTTGGGTTAATCAGACTAATGAGTAATGCGGTACGAAAAGGATGAAATTTTTCTTGTTTTTGTACAATAGAAACATTAGCTTGATCTTTACTTGGACGTTTCCAAGTTAAATAGGCTGCATATATTAAACGGATACCTAAATAACTAAGATATAAAGCACCAATAATTTTTAGGGCGAAAAAAATCCAGGGAAATTGATGCAATAATGTTGCGGCACCTAAGACAGTTAGCAAAATAAGGATGCTATCTCCACACAAAATACCGAAAGCACCTTGATAGCCCACTTTTATGCCAAAGCGAGTCGCAATAGACATGACATAGAGCGAGTTAGGTCCAGGTAATAAAATAATAAGTAATGTACCTATTAAATAGGTTGGAAGATCAGTTATACCAAACACTCATTTATCTCTTAAAAAATAATCGAGCTCCTAAGAGCTCGATTGAAAGAATGATGGATAGGTGCAATTAAGCTTTTATATCAGCATCTATGCCAAATGATTGTTTTAACAGAGAGCTGAGTTGATCTCTTGCCTTAATAAAGCCATCTATACCGCCTTGCAATAATTGCGATGCCATAAGATCTTTCTGAATTTGCGCTTTAAAATCTATTTCAGTGATTGGACTAAGTGATTCGATATTTGAGCTGTGTGCATTTGCATTTAACTGAACTTCAACTTGGCGATGATCTTGAGCCAATTCGTCAAGTAAATTCGGTGATACAGTTAAGAGGTCGCATCCAGCAAGTCCGAGAACCTGTTCTATGCTACGAAAGCTTGCGCCCATAACTTCAGTTTTCACCTGATTTTGTTTGTAGAACTGGTAAATTTGTTTAACGGATTGCACACCAGGATCTTGTTCAATTGGATAGTGATCCACATTTTCAGCTTTTTTATACCAATCGAGAATACGACCTACAAATGGTGAAATTAATGTGACCTGAGCATCCGCACATGCTTTTGCTTGATGTAAGCCAAACAACAAAGTTAAGTTGCAATGAATGCCTTCTGCTTCAAGAACCTTAGCAGCTTGAATACCTTCCCATGTTGAGGCGATTTTAATTAAAATTCGGTTTTGATCAACACCATAAGTCGCATAGAGAGCGAGTAATTCTTTAGCTTTAGCAATTGTCGCGGCTGTATCGTATGAAAGTGCTGCATCAACTTCTGTTGATACTCGACCTTCAACTACTTTTAGAATTTCCACACCTAATTTGACAGTCAGGATATCAATTGTTCTATCGATTAACTCATCTGACTGATAACCCTCTGACTTTGCTTGATCAAATGCAGCTTCAATCAGTTCTTTGTTTTCAGGTAATGAAGCTGCTGCCGTGATGAGTGAAGGGTTAGTGGTAGCATCCAATGGCTTAAATTTTTTTATAGCGTTTAAGTCACCTGTGTCTGCAACAATTGTAGTGAAGTTTTTTAATTGAGATAAAGCTGTTTCAGTCATTGCGATCTAATTCTTTGTTTCATTACTTATACCATCTTTATAACACATGATTATTTTGAAACATGCTACAAAAGTTTTAAATCAAGTTATTTTCCTACATTTTTCTTTTATTTCTGATGTGATGAATTAAAAATTGAGCAGCTTTGCCCAATGGTTGCTCTTTACTCCAAACCAGATCGATAAAATAATCAAATTTTGGAGTGAAATCTGAAAATCGTAGAACTTTAAGTTTTTTCTTTAATGTTGGTTGTTCGATAAGCATTTCAGTGGGTAAAACTCCCCATCCAAGTCCTTGTGAAATTAATCTACATGCAGAATGGTGATTGTCTGTACGCCATGCATCTTTGGAAAAGAGTAATTCAGGCTTAATGTTCCGATCGCGACTAGCGACTACAATCTGACGACTTTGAAAAATTTCTTCATAGCTCACTTTTTGATTTTGGCACAGCGGATGATGAACAGATGCAACTGGAATTAAACTTTCTTTCATTAATTCCACGAATTGTTCATTCGCCTCAATATGTTCACGCTCAAACATCAATGCTAAATGTGCTTTACCCGTTAAAATCATTTGTTGAGCATCTTCTTGTGGTGCGCTGAATATATTGATTTGTAGTTGAGGAAATTGTTGTTCTAATAAAACAATATAATCAGTCCATCTACTATGCAGTAACTCAGATACCACCACAATATTTAATTCGGTTTCGATGCCGCTACTCAAACCAAATGCATGTTGTTTCCATTGATTCATTTCAATCAATAAATGATTAGTACGTTCATACAAAACTTTGGCTTGAAGTGTTGGCTGTGGTTCACGTCCTACTCTTTCAAACAGTTGAAGATTCAGATCAATCTCTAAATTGGAAATCGCCATACTGACAGCAGAGGGGACCTTGCCTAACTGACGTGCGGCTGCGGAAAAAGAACCTGTTTCCATCACCGTTTTAAAAACGACCAATTGTTCTTGATTAATATTCATGTTTGTTCTTTCAAAAATTTTGATAGATTCTAACTCGATCATTCAATATTATGAAAATAAAATGCGCTCATGAATAACAATGTTGATGAGTGAACGCATGTTTTTTTCAAAGAGAAGAATTATTCACGCAATAAGCTATGAAATCATTCTATTGGTGATCATCGCAATTTCTTTGAGTTTTATTTTTGAAGTTCCCCTGGAGATTGCAGGTTCATTAGGTGTGATTATGGCCGTACTTTCAGTGATCTGGAATATGATTTTCAATCATTATTTTGAAAAAATTGAAGCGCGCAATCAGTGGAAGCGTACTGTAAAAGTTCGTATATTGCATGCGCTAGGATTTGAAGGTGGCTTGATGTTAGTGACCATTCCAATTGTAGCATATATGATGGATATGACGCTCATACAAGCTTTTATCGTCGACTTAGCTTTGACGCTCAGTATTCTGGTGTATACGTTTATATTTCAATGGTTCTATGATGGGATCGAGGCTAAACTGGGTTATGCGCCTGAGACTTTAAATCATTAAAATTTATAACAAATAAGCCCCTCAATCGAGGGGCTTATTTGTTAAGAACATCGAATTATTTTTCAATAATTGCCGTTACACCTTGACCACCTGCAGCACAGATCGACACAAGTACACGACCTGAACCTTTTTCATTTAAAATTTTTGCAGCAGTTGCGATAATACGTCCACCTGTTGCGGCAAATGGGTGACCTGCAGCCAACGAAGAGCCTTTAACGTTTAACTTCGCACGATCAATTGAACCTAAAGGCGCATCTAAGCCTAGACGTTCTTTACAGAATTTAGGATCTTCCCAAGCTTTTAATGTAGAAAGAACTTGAGATGCAAATGCTTCATGAATTTCATAGTAGTCAAAATCTTGAAGTTTTAAATTAGCACGATCGAGCATACGTGGAACTGCGTAAGCAGGAGCCATTAACAAACCTTCTTTTTTACCAATGAAATCTACAGCAGCAGTTTCAGAGAAACTTAAATACGCTAAAATTTCGTGACCATTTGCTTTAGCCCATTCTTCTGATGCTAATAATACACAAGAAGCACCATCGGTAAGTGGAGTAGAGTTACCCGCAGTCATTGTACGGGCATCACCTTTACCAAACGCTGGCTTAAGTTTTGCAAGCTTTTCTACAGTTGAGTCAGGACGTAAGTTGTTGTCGCGCTCAAGGCCGAGGAATGGCGTCATTAAATCGTCAAAGAATCCTGCTTCATAAGCTGCAGCCATTTTCTGATGAGACGATGCAGCAAGTTCATCTTGAGCTTCACGAGAAATGCCCCACTCAAGTGTTGTGATCGCTTGGTGATCGCCCATAGATAGGCCAGTACGAGGTTCACCATTTTTAGGAGCATCTAGCAAATCTTTTACGTTAATTTTAGTTAACGCTTTAAGACGATCTTTACCTGTTTTTGCAACGTTGAGTTCTAAGAGGGCTTTACGTAATCCATCACCAAATGCGATAGGAGCATCTGAAGTGGTATCCACACCACCTGCAATACCCACCTCAATTTGACCTAATGCAATTTTATTCGCTACGAGGAAAGCGGCTTGAAGCCCAGTACCACAAGCTTGTTGGATATCGTAAGCTGGAGTTTCAGGTGCAAGCTCTGTGCTTAACACACATTCACGCGTCATATTGAAATCACGGCTGTGCTTCAGTACAGCACCAGCAACAACTTCACCCAGACGTTGACCTTGAAGATTAAAACGCTCAACTAGACCATTCAATGCTGCTGTAAGCATATCCGTATTTGTAGCTGTGAAATAAGCACCATTAGAACGTGCGAAAGGAATACGATTACCACCGATAATTGCAACACGGCGTACAGTATTTTGAGTCATAGTTTTTTCCTGTTCAGCGGAAGATTGAGTCGTAGTTGCTGAAGTTTGATTTTCAGCTTTAGTTTTATTTGTTGCTGCTGTTTTTTTGCGAGTCGTCGACGTACGAGGGCGAGTCGCTTTTGGAGTATTTGCGTTGTTGGCACTGTTTGCATTACCACTACTCGCATTTGAACGAGCTTTTGATGTATTTGACACAGTCGCTTTCGCAGAATTCTCAGTTGTTGGATTTTCTTGAGTTGTTTTGCTCATAAGGCTTTTCCAAGCATATTTGGGATATTCTTGAGTGCTACATTAGCATAATCGCTAAGAGGTCGTATTGACTAAAATGACATTTAGCAATGCTTTCAGGTCAAGACATACATAGAATAACTCAAGTATTATTTAACTGAAACGCAGGGATCGATTAATTTACTAAGTATCAGAGTTTGAACTGAACTTCATCTACATCATAGATCCTTCAAAAAATTATTCTATCGAGAGATCATATTCATGACTGACCAATATCAAGCTTTTGCAAAATCTCCAATTGGTAAATTTGTCATCAAAAATTTAGGTTTACCATCTCCAATTCACTTAGATCGCTTTGAATCAGCAACGCCTGTTGTTCAAGGCGCTGTTTTATTCGGTTCTGCGTCTAAAAGTCTTTTTAATGGTGAAATTGCGCAAGTTCTGAGTAATATTCATGCCAACAGCTATGCGGGAAACAATGCTGAGTTACAACAAGCTGCAGCTAAAGTAGGGTTGAACTTAGGTGCGTTTAATGAAGGCGATAAAGAGTCGAAATTCAAAGCAGTTGTGTTTGATGCTTCGGGTATTCAGGACTCTGAACAGTTAATTGAATTGTATAAATTCTTTAATCCAATTGCTCGCCAAATTCAAACTTCAGGTCGTGTAGTCGTCGTTGGCTTGACACCAGAATCAGCACCTACAGTGAAACAAGCGATTGCTCAACGTGCATTAGAAGGTTTCGTGAAATCTGTAGGTAAAGAATTTAAGAAAGGTATTGCTGCACAATTGGTTTATGTAGATCAAGATGCTGCTTTAAATCTTGAATCTACACTTCGTTTTGTACTTTCTCCGCGCTCAGCGTATGTATCAGGTCAAGTCATTCGTGTTTCAAAAGCAAATGTTGTTGATGTTGATTGGACTAAACCACTTGCGGGCAAAACTGCAGTGGTCACAGGTGCAAGTCGTGGTATTGGTGAAGCGATTGCGCATGTTTTGTCGCGTGATGGTGCTCATGTCATTTGCTTAGATGTACCACAACAACAAGCAGATCTTGATCGTGTTGCGAGTGAAATTGGTGGATCGACTTTAGCGATTGATATCACTGCACCAGATGCTGGAGAAAAAATCAAAGCTGCAGCGGCTGCTCAAGGCGGGCTAGATGTGATTGTCCATAATGCCGGTATTACACGTGATAAAACGCTTGCTAATATGAAGCCAGAGCTTTGGGATCTTGTGATTAACATTAACTTATCTGCGATTGAGCGTGTGAATGAATATTTGTTGTCTAATGAAGGCATCAATGAAAATGGTCGCATCGTTTGCGTATCTTCGATTTCAGGTATTGCGGGTAACCTCGGTCAAACGAACTACGCAGCTTCTAAAGCTGGTGTGATTGGTTTAGTGAAATTTACAGCACCAATTTTGAAAAATGGTGTAACGATTAATGCTGTTGCTCCTGGATTTATTGAAACTCAAATGACAGCAGCGATTCCATTCGCAATTCGTGAAGCGGGTCGCCGTATGAATTCGATGAGTCAAGGTGGTCAACCAGTTGATGTGGCTGAAACAATCGCATTATTTGCTTCATCTGCTTCAACGGGGCTGAATGGAAACATTGTACGTGTGTGCGGTCAAAGTTTATTAGGTGCTTAAGCTTTAGTGGTCATAGATTGTTAAATGAAAGAGAGTAATGTTCAGGCATTGCTCTCTTTATTGCTCGTATGATTTGTTATGATCGTTTTGTTGAGCTGCAAACTGTAAATTTTTATAAAGATAAATGGGAATTTTTAACATGAAAACACGTCACTTTAGTCAATTGCCAAAAGCTTATTTAGCTTATCCTAAAGTCATTAAAGGTTTAATTTTTAAAAAACCGAAAGGCGAAAAGACACTGCCACAAGTGGATTACATCGTTGATGAATATCGTGTTGATCATGACCATTTAAAATCTTATAACGAAATTTGTGGTTATAAGAATAATGGATATGTACCATCGACTTACTTGGCAGTCATTTCTCAAAGTTTGCAGATGCAAATGATGACACAAGAACCTTTCCCATTTGCTTTGCTGGGTTTAGTTCATATTCGTAATCAAGTTAAGCAGTATCGCAAAATTGGAGTGAATGAAACCATCACGCTATCATGCAAATTTGGTGAGTTAAAACCACATGACAAAGGTTTGCAATTTGACTTCATTACCACTGCGAAAGTAGGTAATGATGTGGTGATGGAGGGTTTAACAACCTATCTTTCTCGTGAAAAAACAAATACTTCATCCTCTTCAAAGGCGAAAGAAGATCAGTTACCTGAATTTAAATCACAGGGTAATTGGAAAGTCGCTGAAAACACGGGTCGTCGCTATGCGCTCGTTTCAGGTGATTTTAACCTCATTCATATTCATGCAGTTACAGCAAAAGCATTTGGTTTTAAACAAGCGATTGCGCATGGCATGTGGAGTAAAGCTAAAGCATTAGCAAGTATTAGTTTACCGGATGCTTATGATGCTGATGTTTATTTTAAGTTGCCTATGTTTTTACCATCTGAGGTTGAATTTTTAACGGGTGAGCGAGATCAAGCGACATATTTGTTAGTTCGTAATGCAAAATCACAAAAACCTCATGTTTCTGGTGTTGTGAAACCACTTTAATAGATGCTCTAGGCCTAACATGTTTGTTAGGCTTTTTTATAACTATAAATCAAGGATAGAAGATGAAAATTCTAAAAGATTTAATTTACGCTGACACACATAATTATAAGGGTATCGTTCACCATCAGTTTGCAGATTTGGCACATTTATTTAGTCGTTTACAAGACTCTCGTACTGAACAAGGTGGTGCATCATTGGCTGTATATTATGGTCAAGAAAAAGTTGTTGATATTTATGTTGGAAAAAAGTCATCGAGTGAAGAGTGGTCAGAAGACACGATGGCGATGTGCTATTCCACCGGAAAGGGGATCTTAGCGACTTTGTCGCATATTCTAGTGAGTGAAGGGAAATTAGACTATCGTCAACCCATAGCTGATTATTGGCCAGAATTTGCTGAACATGGAAAATCTAAGATTACTTTGGCTGACGTATTAAGTCACCGTAGTGGTTTATATGATGTTAGAAATGTCATTGCTCAAGCATCTGAAATGGCAGACTGGGATCACATGCTCAATGTGATGGCTAGCGCGACACCACGTTTTAAACCCAATTCAAATTATGCATATCAAGCACTTACGTATGGCTGGTTATTAGGAGGGCTGATTGAAAAAGCGACTCAGCAAAATCTTTCTGAGCTGATGAATCAATATTTAGTAGAACCACTGCAATTAGATGGTGCCTATTTTGGTGTCCCTCAGGATCAACTTTCAAGAATAGCCAAACCTCTAGAAAAAACAAATATTGAAAAAAAGTCATCAACTACTCAAGTTGCACAACAAAAGAAGAAAAAACAGAAAGTTTCATTTTCGGATCGTATCATTCAATATTCTGGTCAAAATCCTGATGATTTTATAGATGCAATGATTCCAAAGGGAATGAAGGGGTTTAGCTTTTTTGATGATCGTGTTCTGACTCAACCCATTCCTGCTGCTAATGGTGTCTTTACAGCCAGAAGTTTAGCGAAAATCTATGCCATGATGGCGCACTATGGTCAGTTCGAATCAAGACAATTTATCAAGCCACTTGTATTCAAACAACTTTCGCAAATTCAAAGCTATGATCGAGACAAGGTGATGCCAATACCTATGCATTGGCGTTTGGGTTATCACAGAGTTATCACGCTGGGTAAAAGTGCAAAAAATGGATTTGGTCATATGGGCTACAACGGATCAGGGGCTTGGTGTGATCCTGAAAGAAAATTAAGCTTCGCCTATACCCATAATTATCCTGTTGGGTCAATTACAGGGGATTATCGTTTGTGGAGTTTATCGCAAGAGGCATTAAGATGTGTGGATCACATTAATAATGGTAAAAAGGGATGGTTTTAACATTTACAAAGGAGAATTTGTATTTATAATGTATACTAACTTTAACTAAAATAAACAAATAGTGACATGATGAATAAAAAAATTACCTTTTTACTAATGGGTTGTTTGATGAGTGGTGTTGTGGCAAGTACAGTACTTACACCAAACCAAAATCAGCAAAGCGGGCAGATTCCGAGCGGTTATGCTGAATTAGAATTCGAATTGCGTGATGGAAATTGGACGAAACAAATCTATCTGCCAAACAATCCAAAAAATAATGACAAGATTAGAATTTCCTCATCGGCGGGATATGCGGCATATCTAGATACTTCCAATATTGATATTCCCCTTGAATCAATTCAAATCAATAAAGGAAACACATTCGACTTTATTTATAGTGAATCTTTAAAAAAATGGCGAATCAACAGTACACCCAGTGTCATTTTAGATAATTCAAGTGTACAAAATATTATATCTAATCAACAAACAATACAGCGAGTTCATCTAAAAGATGGCGCTTGGGCAAAGAAAATAGTATTGCCGAGCGATGTTGCTAACAATACGGTAATGTTGATTGAATCTGATGCAGGCAGGGATTCATCAATTGATACAACAAATCTTCTTTTTTCGAGTAATTTTAATTTAAAAAAAGGAGATCGCTATTGGTTTGTATTTAATCAAAATCTAAAAAAATGGGTGCCTGAATATGTCAAGCCGAGACAACTAAATGTTAGTTCAGTGGGTACTCAGTTAAATAAAACAGATAGCCCTTTAACTGAAATTATTTTTGGTGATGGAAACTGGGTGTCACAATTCACATTACCAAGTTCAGCATATGACCGTGATCGTGTGATCGTGAAGTCGACTGCAACATGGCAAGCTACTATTTCAAATCAGAATATCAATACCTCAGCAACTTTAAAACTAAATAGAGGTGAACGATATGAATTTATGTTTGTAAAAGAATTAGCGAAGTGGATTTTAGTTTCTGCACCAGAACGTGTGATACAAGCGAAAGATTTAAATAATCAAAAAGTTCCTGATCCTAAACAACCAGTGACACGTGTTAAGTTGGCAAATGGAAATTGGCAATCAGTAATTAATTTACCTGATCGCGCTCAAATCAATGACAAGATAATCATAAGTTCTGGAGCGGCGTGGAGCAGCACAATTCAGGCATCCAATAATTTACGACAAACGATTCAAACTGGTGAAACGCAACGTTTTGTCTATACATCTCAAGGATGGCAAGCTGATAGTGCAACCATTGACATGCTTTTGGTGAGTAGTCCTGCTGTTGCAGAGAAATTAGGTGCAAATGCAGCGAAAATGAGGTTGATTGAAGGCTTTGATCTAACCAATGTGTCTGCAGAGAATTCAAATGCCAAGTTTTATCTGCGCAACGTTGGTTATCTGCAATATAAAACACCAGGTTCTAAAACATTAAACAATGTCCTTGATATTGGTCGTGTGGACAAAGTTATTCAGAATGAGCGTAATCGCTTAAAAGCTGATGCTGTATATTATGAAGGTGATGAAGAAGGCTGTGGTTTAGCTTACTTGCTTGAAAACCCTAACTCTAATTATATGATCGGTAGTGGAAGTATTAACTGTGGAATCACGGTTTTACGTCATGAATTCGGTCATAATATGGGGGTGAATCATGATGATACCGCTGGACCAGCACGTGGTTTGGAGCATCCATTGGGTGGTACGATTATGGGAGGTAATAGTATCTCTTATTTCTCAAGCCCAGATTTATTCCATCCAAAGTATGGATACCAATTAGGGGGTACGAATGATCGTGATGCTGTCACTATGATTAATAAAAATGCTAAAGCAGTGTCGCTATTCAAATAACGTATGAAAGTAATTTATATTTTATTGGGTGTAGCAGTTTTTGTGACTGCTACATTTACGTTATATCTAAAACCCGAAAAAGACAAATCATCTGCAAGCTTACAGCAGCATCAAGTTGAAAATGAACTGGGTCAAAATGTTAATGCTCATGACGAACGGCTTGAAAATAAGAATGAATCATCGAGTTCTCATCTGATGCCTGAGCTTATGCCTGTACTAGAACAAAATGTTGAACGGCATATGATTCTTCCAGAAAGTTTTCAGCATCGGGCTGACTCGGGTTATTTATTTAAGTTTAGTCCTGATCAAGTGGCGAGCATGAAAGAGGGCAGTAAATTTCCCTTGAAACTTTTGCAATTTGGTATCAACCGTGTGGCTGAAATTACTGAGATTGAACAAGTTGAGGATGGAATTGTGCGATACAAGGGGCAATTTGAGGATTATCCTGCTGATCTAAACTATTTTACGATTACTCAAAGTATTGAAGATCAATATGCAATTATTAAAGTTTATACAGATAAAGGGTCATATTTTGCTGAAGTAATTAAAGGGATTGGACTCGCTTACCCTGATCAAGTTTTACATGATGATGGGGTTCACGTGCACCAACATACGCATTGATTCATTTGCAGACTTGAGATATGGTAATTTTCACAAAATTGTTAAAATTGATTTGTGATTATGCGCCGTAGTACTGTCATCCCATTCGTTTTGATATCGTCGATTCATATGGCTTCTTGCGATCAGTCCACGCAATCAAATCAACTCTTGAAACAGAATGATTCAATAAAAAATCAAGTAACACCTCAATATATTGGTTTGTATCAAGGTACTACGCCATGTATGGGGTGTTTTTCGCGTTGTGAGGATTGTCCTGGTATGGCTGTTGATTTACAACTTAACGCAGACCAAACGTATGTGTTGTCACGATTAAGTCTAAGCGGTCATAACCAAGCAGAAGAAATCAAAGGTCAGTTCAAATTCATTAATACTGAAAAGTCTTTGATTCAATTAAACGGTGTCCCAACCAGAAATATCATTCTTGTCGATTTGGTCAACAAAATGCTCGAAATTCGTATCGATGGGACTGGTGAGGAATACGAAAATTTCGATGATTTTAGTTTGAATTTAACAGGTTAAATTTTCCCAAGAAAAAAGAGTTGGATTTAAATTGCTTTTTGAATGTATGAATGATCTGTAACGCATTCACTCTTGCCAAAAAAAACAGTATGCTTAGTCCTGTAATTAGGGAGCATTCATGTATCAGGTTCTTGCGCGTAAATATCGTCCACGTAATTTTTTAGAATTGGTTGGTCAAAACCATGTGTCGCGTGCATTAACCAGTGCTTTAGAGCGTGGTCGACTGCATCATGCTTATCTTTTTACGGGGACGCGTGGCGTTGGTAAAACAACGATTGCAAGGATTCTTGCTAAATGTCTGAACTGTGAAACAGGTGTAACATCTACACCGTGTGAAGTATGCCCAACGTGTACCGCAGTCAATGAAGGTCGATTTATAGACTTAATTGAAATTGACGCAGCCTCCCGAACCAAAGTTGAGGATACACGAGAATTATTGGATAACGTACCTTATGCACCAACGCAAGGTCGTTTTAAAGTGTATCTCATTGATGAAGTACACATGCTGTCCACACATTCTTTCAATGCTTTACTCAAGACACTTGAAGAACCGCCTGAACATGTCAAATTTTTATTTGCGACGACAGATCCTCAAAAACTTCCAATTACGGTTATTTCACGTTGTTTGCAATTTACTTTACGCCCATTGGCGGTTGATGAAATCACTTCACATCTCACACAAATTTTAACTAAAGAATCAATTAATGCGGAAGCTGATGCGATTTGGCAGATCGCTGAGTCAGCACAAGGTTCTTTACGTGATGCACTGTCGCTAACAGATCAAGCAATTGCATATGGGCAAGGTGCGATTCACCACCAAGATGTGAAAGAAATGCTGGGTTTGATTGATCGCACGATTATTTTCGACCTTATTTTGGCGATACATCAAAATCAACGTGCTAAAGTCAGTGCTTTATTACTCCAATTCCGTCAACAAGCACTTGATGTTTCTTTGGTGTTGGATCAACTCATTTCAACTTTACATGAGTTGGCTTTACTCCAATACTTACCAGACTTGAGTTTAAAATATAGTGCTGAGATTAATCAGAAAATTATGCAGCTTTCGAGCATGATTTCTGCTCAAGATCTACAATTGTATTATCAAATTGCATGTAAAGGTCGTGCTGAATTACAAATTGCAGTGACTCAAGAGCAAGGCTTTGAAATGTGTGTGCTCAGGTTGTTGGCATTCCGCCCGATGGCGAATAATGAGCAGCTGACCACTCAAGCACCTCCAGAACAATCAAATGTCTTAAAAGAAGCTGAAAATTTCAATCAGATTTCGACAGAGAATTCAGAATCTATATCGGCTGATCATCAAGAAGCAGGATCGAAAATCAGTTCGCCTGAGAATAATACGAGTTCGATTCAGCGTAGTCGTGATGTAAATGATGAGGAAAATACGGATCTAATCTTATTTCAACAGATGATGGCATCAGATGATGAGGCTGTTCCTACGGAGTCAGTTCATCCTGAAAAATCTGAATCTGAAAGCTTGCATTCAACAGAATTAAATCATGCGGATGATGTCGATCAGTCTGTATCTGTTGAAGTGAAACAAGAGAATTTAACCAACTCTGTGGTAGGCAGTGGGGAGATTGAGCTGACTTCATTTGGAGCAAGCTTTAATTCAGAGCCTGTTGAATCTTCTATTGTTGATCAAGACAATATTTTCTTTTTAGAGCCTAAGCCAAATGAACATTCTGCTGAAAGCGCTGAATTGTCAGTTCAAGAAGAAGGATCATCGAATGGCACTCATTGCCCAAGTCTAGATCTACTTGATGAGAATAAAAATGTTGTCGCAGATGCTGGCTTAAAAGGTTTAATGCCTCAAGATATTTTAAGGCTTGAGCCTGTCGAATTGGTAGGTGAATGGGATACTCAAAAGTGGGAATATTGGTTCAGAAATAGTCCATTAACACCTGCGGTACAAGAATTAGCACAACAAGGTCTTATGCAAGGTCAAATTGATGGAACATGTGAATTCTATATCCCTGCAAAATACGAAGCTTTATTGCACTCACTCATTCCGAGTTTAGAAGCAGCACTCAAGCAATCATTTTCAAAATCTCAATTAATCGTAAAATACAACGAACCAAACGGTGAGACGCCTTTCGATCTGCAGGAAAAGCGTAAGCAAAAGGCATATCGACGTGCTGAAGAATTGATTCATCAAGAACCCGTCGTGGAAGACTTGTTAAAAATTTTCGGCGGTGAGCTACATAATATTCAGCTTAAGTCTTAAGTTGATTTCGTCATAAACGTAGTTAAGGCTTCGCGTATTGAGTTTGGTAATTCAATACTTTTACGAGAGTCACGGTCGACAAATACATGCACAAAATAACCTTGAGCAGCAGGCTCTGATTGATTTTTCTTAAATATTGAAATGCTATACGTCACTGAAGATCGTCCAATCTTTTCGATAGCGACAGCAACATCAATCACTTCGGGGTAGGATAGTTCAGAAAAATATGTACATTTTGATTCAATAACGAGTCCAATGATAGGCGAAGTTTTAAAGTCAAATAGTGCGTGTTGAATAAGTAGCGCATTTGCGGCGGTGTCAAAGTAGCTGTAATAAGTGACGTTATTGACATGCCCATACACGTCATTATCAGCCCAACGGGTTTGGATGGGAAAAAAGAATTGATAGTCTGCTCTAGTTTTTTTTGAAATAGTTGTCATATTTTATTCAGAAAGTTGATTAAAGATTTCGAGTCATTTAATGATAAATTGCTTGGTAGATGCTTAAAGCATCAGCATAGCTTAGAGCTCTAGGATTGTTTTGTAAGAGGCGCGTTTGTTGCATCGCATCATTAGCTAACATCTCTAAATCTGATTCTTGTACACCTAGCTCATTGAGTTTTAAGCTCAACCCACTCTGGCTAACATGCCTTTCCATATGATCAATAAATAAATCACATAAGCCATCAGTATTGCCTTTGCTATATGGGTCAATCCATTGCATCAGTTCAGCATAGTATTTCTTCGCTTGAGGTGCATTGAATTTCAGTGTTTCAACAAGCACGATTGCATTGGTATGACCATGCGATAAGTGATAATGCCCGCCCAAAGGATAGGCAAGCGCATGAACAGCTCCAACAGGAGCATTTGCAAATGCTTGTCCAGCCAACATAGAGCCTAAGAGCATTTTTTGGCGCGCTTCTAGGTTTTGGGGTTGCTCTAGAACAAGTTTTAAATTTTGATTCAATAAATCCAATGCTTGTTTAGCGAGCAAATCAGAATAGAAATTTTTCTTTAGTTTTGAGGTGTAGGCTTCAATTGCATGCACCATTGCATCAATTCCTGTTGCTGCAGTGATGTGAGCCGGAAGACCTTGAGTAAAAGTTGCATCTAAAATGGCAGTATCCGCATACAGAACGGGTGAAACAATTCCTGTTTTTGTTGTTTTGCCTGTAGTGACAATAGAGATTGGTGTAACTTCAGAACCCGTACCTGCAGTTGTAGGCACTAAGATGAGTGGTAATCGTGGCGATTGAGCTTGATTGACGCCATATAACTCAGAAATCGTTTGGGTTTGATTGGGGTGTGAAAGTACGGCAATAATTTTTGCCACGTCTAAGGAGCTACCACCGCCAAAACCAATGACTGCATCAATCTGTAAACGTTTTGCTTCATCTACTGCATTTAAGATGACATCTTCTGGAGGGTCTGCAACGACATCGGAAAAAATACTGAACTCAGTCCCAGTAGCGTTGAAAATGTGAAGAATAGGTTGGTGGAGGTGGTGATCAATCATCCCTTGATCTGTGACGAGAAGAACTTTATTAAATCGATGTTGTTTTAAAATTGAGCCAAGCTGTTGAATACTCCCTAAACCAGAAATAATATTCCCGACAGTTTGAAATTGAAATTGGCTCATCACACATCCTTTTTTCGCTTTAAATAAGATTATTGTTTTACAGTTCTATAGGATTCACTCCTTAAATAACTTAACATATGCACTGCGAAAGTATATGTATTTTTGAGGCGAAGATGACGACGAAAATGCCATACAAAATTTTATGTGTATGTTTAGGAAATATTTGTCGTTCCCCAACAGCAGAAGTGGTAATGAAACACTTTGCGGATTTAGAAAAATTAAATATTCAAGTTGATTCAGCTGGAACCAGTAATTATCACCCAAACAAAGCGCCTGATTATAGAAGTCAAAAGCACGCATTGAAACGAGGATATGATTTATCTTCATTACGTGCGAGACAGATTCGTATTGAAGACTTTAAGGAATTTGATTTAATCTTGGCGATGGATCATGAAAATCTAGTCAATATTCAGAAACTGCAAGTTGAAGCAGCGCAAATATTTCAAAACCATGAACTGCGAGCAAAAATAGAGCTCATGAGTGCCAAAGATCCTTCATATTTAAATCAACCAGTACCTGATCCTTACTATGGTGGAGATGATGGCTTTGAGTTGGTCTTAGATCAATGTGAGTCGAACAGTAAAGCATGGATTAGTTACTTAAAACCAATGTTGCAGCAGTCAAACGTTGAGTAAGATAAAAATATGATTGATATTCAAACCAATATACAACTCCAGTCTTTCAATACGTTGAATTTAAATGCTGTTGCATCTCATTATTGTATTGTTCGATCTCTTCAAGATTTGCGTGAAGCAATTGAATTCGCTGAGCAAGCTCAATTAAACATGATGATACTTTCAGGGGGGAGTAATATGCTGCTCCCTGAGCATCTAGATGCTTTGGTTGTTCAATTACATTTAGATGATCTTGTCCTGCTTGCTGAAGATGATACCAATGTAACAATTCGAGTAGGTGCTGGACGTCACTGGCATGAGTTCGTGCTTTGGACAACAGAGCAAGGTTTCTATGGATTGCAAAATCTCGCATTGATTCCAGGGTGGGTGGGTGCTGCACCTGTTCAGAACATTGGTGCCTATGGCGTTGAAGTCGGTGAATTTATTGAATTTGTAGAGGCTTTTGATCGTACTAAAAATGAAATCGTTCAAATCCAAGCGAGTGATTGTCATTTTTCATATCGACACAGCATTTTTAAAGATCAGCCTGAGCGGTTTGTTATTACTGCGGTCATCTTTAAATTACTTAAACAGCCACAACTCAAAATGAATTATGGAGATTTAAAAGCTGCGATGGGCGATGACATTACGCCATATAATTTACAGCAACAAGTGATCAAAATTCGTCAAAGTAAACTCCCAGATCCTGCAGAATATCCAAATGCAGGGAGCTTTTTTAAAAATCCGATTTTAATTAAAACGAAATTTGAGGAAGTTTTACAGCTTCATCCCACGATTCCACACTATCCTCAAGCAGATGGTTCTGTAAAAGTTGCAGCTGGTTGGTTGATTGACCAATCAGGCTGGAAAGGAAAAAAATTAGGAAAAGTGGGAATGTTTGATCGACAGGCTTTAGTTTTAGTCAATTACGCCGATGCATCTCTCACAGATGTGCAGGCAACCTATCGCTCTGTGCAGCAAGATGTGTTAAATAAGTTTGGTATTTTATTAGAACCTGAGCCTGTTTTGTTCGATCAAAAAGGTTCTATTCAATCTCATTTGGTTTAAAAAGGACAGTATGTCTAGAAAACATTGGATGGTGGCAACGGTGCGTATGATGGCGATCATATTCGCACTTTTGGGCTGTCTCATGGTTTTCTGGTATACACCATTTTATTCAGCACTTGTTGTGAAATCACTTCACGCATTTGTCCCTATCAAAGTTGACGAAATTGCGGCCAAGAGCCAGCAAATGGCAGCGTTAACTGATAAGGAGGATTTGGAGCCTGGTTCAAGGCTGTGGATTGCAAGACAAGCTTATCTCAAACTTATTGAAGAACAATTGAATGATCAAGGGGCTGAACAGCTTGCTGAAATTCAAACTCGCTATGTGTTATTAAAACAAAAAATTAAAGATGAATTGCTTACAGATATAAATACAAAGAATGAAACTAAAGAGGATGTTGTCTTCGCAATTGATCAGCCTGATTTAGCCAGTGATGTTGCCATAAGCCAAACTGATTCAACAAATTCATCCATTAATGAAGAAAAAAATCAGCGCTTGGCTTTAATGGAAAAATATGAATTTTTCCTTAGAAATCATCCCTTAGAAGAAGATGAGGTTCAAACATTAGATCCGCAAATCTATAAAGATATCGCGTTGATTCAAAATGAAAATAAAACTTTATCAAATCAAAAAGATAAACCTTATGCGATAGTTGTGTTGGGTGGTGGGTTGACGCTAGGGGATAATAAAATTGATATCGTAGTTAATGATTACACACGCTCTAGACTAGAAAAAACACTTGAGATTGAGAAGCAAACGGATTTACCTATTGTATTGAGTGGTGTTGAAGCACCGTATATGCAAGCTTGGTTAGCATCGCGTGGGGTAGAAGCGAATCTATTAGAGCAACGCAGCATGAATACCTGTGAGAATACACGCTTTAGTTCATTATTATTACAAAAAAAAGGAGGAGCGCCGACAGTGATTCTGATTACCGATCGTTATCATATGACACGTACACGACGTCTTTTTGCTTTGAACGGTATCAAGACAGTTCCTGTTGAAGCGCCCATGCCTACAATGCTGACAACATGGCGTCCTAGCCAATTAAATTACGATCACAGTCGTCGTGCAAATTATGAATTACTTGCCACGATCAGAGATGTAATGTTTGGCTCTAGCGGTTGTCGGGAGGTGCCATAATGTCTGATATTCCATTTCTGAATCCAAATGTGTTGAAACAACTCGATTTACCCATTCCGAATCGAGAACAAACACCATTAAGGTTGGAACCTTTAAACTTAAATCGACCTTATTCTCCTTCGAAAGAGATTCAAGCTTATCGTCATCTTTACGCACTTGATCGTCTTGAAGCGAATTATTGGCAGGGTTATATCAAAATGCCTTTGTTCAAACTTCATGTGCAGGTGTATCAACCTCGCATAGAGCAGGTGAAAGGTACTGTATTCTTATTGCATGGCTATTTGGAACACAGTGGGATTTACCAACCAATTATTGGTGAATTACTGGATCAAGGGTTTAGTGTTTTAACTTATGACTTGCCTGGACATGGGTTAAGTGATGGCAATGCTGCCAGCATTCAGAACTTTGATCATTATCAGCAAGTACTCCATGCGGTTCACCAATATGTAAAACAAGCTGATCAATTGCCTAAACCATGGCTAGGTATCGGACAGAGTACTGGTGGTGCAATTTGGATGCATCATTTGTTGGAGTTTGCTGAACAACGTAAAAATCCAATTGTAGAACGCGTTTTGCTCTTGTCCCCGTTAGTCAGACCTGCAAAAACAGCATGGTGGCATAATCCAGTAGGCTTGGGCATCATTCGCCGTATCAAACGTGAAGTTCCAAGACATTTTAAGCGCAATAATCACAACCCTGAATTTTTAAGATTTGTACGTCTAAAAGATCCACTACAACCGCGTATGATGGGGATGGATTGGATATTAGCAATGTCAAAGTGGATGTTGGAAATGGAAAATCGACCTGCATGCCGAATTCCAGTTTGGCTCGCTCAAGGTGCCCAAGATCAAACCGTAGACTGGCGTTATAATATCGAATTTATACGCAGAAAGTTTCGCCTTCAGACCTTGCTCATGTTAGAGGAGGGATCTCATCAGTTGATCAATGAGCGTGCGGATATACGGGCAGCATTAACGGGTTTAATCCCAGCGTTCTTGCATGCTCAAAGTCACAAAGGATACTTTTAAAATAAAGGTGCTGATTTCAGCACCTTTTTGACGAAACTAGAATTTGCTGGCATCTGCCAAATTCCACATTCTGAAATAGAAATTTTCTTCATCTCTATCTTTACAGTTTAATAATTGACCTGATTCTAACCAAAAATGTAATTGAGCATAATTTTTGATTTCACGATCATTTATACGTTGCGCGAGATGATGAGCTTTAATTTCGCTCGGATGATTTAAACCTGCAGCTGCTATCATTTCCGCCAGTGCATGCAATGTATTTTTGTGGAAATTATAAACACGTTCTGCTTTCGTTGGTACATGGACTGCTTTTTGGCGCTCAGCATCTTGTGTTGCTACCCCAACTGGACACTGATTGGTATGGCAACTTTGAGCTTGGATACAACCGACAGCAAACATAAATCCACGAGCTGAATTCACCCAATCTGCACCTAAGGCAAAGGTACTCGCAATATCAAAAGCACTGATGATTTTACCACTTGCGCCAATTTTTACTTTATCTCTTAATCCAGCACCTACTAAGGTATTGTGTGCAAATAAGAGCGCTTCACGCAGTGGCGTTCCGATATTATCGCTAAATTCAATCGGTGCAGCACCGGTTCCACCTTCTGATCCATCTACGACGATAAAATCAGGAACAATATTGGTTTCAAGCATCGCTTTGACAATACTCATAAATTGCCAAGGCTGTCCGATACATAATTTGAATCCAACAGGTTTACCACCTGATAGTTCACGTAACTTTTGAATAAAATGCATCATTTCAATCGGTGTATTAAAGCTAGGGTGGCTTGGCGGGGAAATACAATCGCGATCACGAGGAACACCACGAATCTTCGAAATTTCTTCTGTAATCTTATGTTTGGGTAAAATACCGCCGTGACCTGGTTTTGCACCTTGAGACAGTTTTAGCTCAATCATTTTGATATTGGGATGTTTGGCTTGAGCTTTAAATTTTTCAGGATCAAAGAGACCGTCTTCAGTTCGACAACCAAAATATCCACTGGCGATTTGCCAAACAATATCTCCATTATTTTCAAGATGGTAGGGGCTTAGGCTTCCTTCGCCAGTATCATGATAGAACTGACCCATGTGGGCACCGAGATTAAGTGCGCGTATTGCATTAGCACTTAAACTCCCAAAACTCATTGCTGAGATATTCATGATTGATGCACTATAAGGTTGAGCGCACTGATCATTACCCACTTTAATGCGGAAGGTGCTGGTATCAGCTGGGAGTTTCGGTGCAAGAGAGTGAGTAATGAAACGATAGTCATCTTGATATACATCAATAATTGAACCAAAAGGCTTATCAGCATTTTCATTCTTTGCACGCTGATAAACTAAGCTACGTTGCATTCTTGAAAAGGGTAAAGCGTCTTGGTCTGATTCAATAAAATATTGACGAATTTCGGGTCTGAAATCTTCAAATAAGAAGCGAAAATGCCCCATGATTGGGTAGTTCTTTAAAATTGAATGTTTATTTTGAAGTACATCATATAGGCCTAAGACACTGAGTAAACTGGTCAGTAGCCAAATAATATTAATGACACTGTCGGATAGAAAATAATAAATATAATGGGGGTTGTAAAATAGCCTAAGCCACGTAATACTCAGGGCGATGATAATACATGCGAACCATACAGAATGTCTTGAAAAAAAAGTGTTCAGTAATTTATGTCTTATTGCTTGAGCAGGACTTGCCATTTTTATTTTCCATCGTTCTTTACTGTAATTACCTTACGAACTTCTATGGAATCAGACAAGTAGTGAATTGTTAGCTTACAGCTGTAAGCTAACAATTTATATTTATAGGTTTAGTTTTCTTCCGAAGGAAGCAACATAATGATCGAACTATTCAAGAGTTCAGCGAGATCTTCAAGAATATGTTGATCATATAAACTTTCATCTAAAGCGATCATTTCACCATCAGCGATACGTTTTAAATGAGGTTTAAATTCTTCGGAGATACATAAGCGCTCTCCATTTGCCCAAAAGTTAAGTTCATCATTGAAGTTGCTATACAGCAAACGTGAAGCAGGTTCGATTTTTAATAAATAGCCTTCTTCAAGTGCTTCTTCTAAATCACCTGTTCCAATTTCGTCATTTTCTGGAATATTGTTAGGATAACCAGGTTGCGAAGCGAGACACATGATGGCTTCATTTAGCATCTCAGGATTTTGCAGTTGAGCTAAAAGTTGTTCGCGCAAATAGCTAAGCTCATGATCTGAAATTTCGCCGACAGCAGTGCTGACAGAGCGTGTGATATCTAATAATGGTTTTTCCAGTTGCTCTTGTTCTGAAAAAGAATCACCAAGACTATCCATCATGTCTGAGATATTTGGCATGCGGAAACCGAAAGAATAGGTTAAACACTCATCTTCAGCTACGCCATAATGAGAAAGACCAGGTGGGACATATAGTAAATCTCCTGGCGCCAAAACTTCATCAAAATGAACTTCCATTTCTTGCAAAAGTTTTAAAGGCTGACCTGCAACGAGTGCTGTCTGTTCATCACACATTTGGCCTAATTGCCAACGGCGATGTCCGTAACCTTGAACTAAAAATACATCATAAAAATCGAAGTGTTTACCGACAGAACCACCTTGTGGTGCGTAAGACACCATAATATCTTCACGACGCCATTGAGGAATAAAAGGAAATTTTTTCCATAACTCAGCAAGATCAAACGAATAGTGATCGACCGCTTGAACGAGTAGTGTCCATAATTTTGGCATTTTTTGGAAGTCTGCTTTGAGCAGTGGCGATGACTTCACATTCCATTGATTAGGGTCACGATCTTTTTGTTTGATCAAACGTGCAGTCACGTTTTCATCGAGTGCAAGCTCCATAACATCATTGGGTTCAAGTAAACCCACAATTTCAGGAACTGCATTACGAACGAGGAGCGGTTTTTTTTGCCAATATTCCGTAAGGAATTGTTCAGCGCTAATACCGCCGAGAACGTCTAAAGTTTGGGACATAATAAGGACTACAATTTAGTTTGGCTTATTGTCCCTTGAACGATGCAAGTTCTGCAAGTGACACGGCTTTAAAAGCGCATGTTTTCTTGCTTATGGATGATACAAATGAATATGAAAAAAATGAATATAGCTATTTTAAAGAAATAATTAATTTACACTTTGAGGGGAATTTCATATCGTATAACAGCCATTATGTTAAATGAGGCAGATTTATTGAATCAAATATTAACTAAACTAATCATCATCAAAAGGGCTTTCAGCACCAAAACTATTTATACAGGCTTTGGATGTATATAGAAGCCCACCTCCTGAAGAATGAATGCTGACCAAGAAGTCTTTTATTTCGAAAATTTCAGGAGGGGGTATAAGGTATATTTTTTCTTGAACTACAAATCTGTAGACTAAGTTAAGTAAAAAAAGTGCGCTAGCTGAGTCTAATAGATTTTTTAAGTTCGCGAGATTTCTATTAATCTCACGATCATGCTTAATTTTATTATGGTGATTCCACCATAAAATTGTTTCATCGCTATCTATCTTATCAAATGGAGTGAATTTTAAAGATGTATATTTAATTTTTACGTCAGACTTTAAGAGAGATAGACTTTGTAGTTGTGTTTCATCTTTATAGTATTCACGAAAATCTCTAAAGTTGAATGAATTACCAATATTAGATGTACAAGCCTTAAAAATAGCTTCAATTTCTGAACAAATTGTAAGATACAAATTCATTATTTCTATAGAAAAAGTTTCATTGTTTCTAATGTCAAAATCTAAGTGAGTACTAAATTCTTTTAGTTTTTTTTCTATATGTAGAAATCTATTCCAGAAGTTATCATGCATATGTATCCCCCTAAAGATAGTATCCAAAATTGAAAAAAACTTTAACAATGATAACTTAAACTAAGATAATGGATGTTATACAAAGTTTCTTAACTTGTTCATGTAATTCATATTCTTAACTTGAAATGAACAACCCAAATATGATCATTTGAACTTTTTTACAATTTCTATGTTTTGAGATCGCTTATCGATCAATTTTCCACAGCTTTGTGTATATAAATTAATTTAGCTCAGTTGTAATTATTTGAGCTAAAAATAGGGTATTTATTTCATTCATCAGTTGCTAGTAACAAATAATTCCAAAAAAACCGAGTTATTGAACTCGGTCTTATTTATTAATATGCAACGTATCAAGGCACTAGAATTTTCAATTCACGTAAAATTTTACACAATTGAATCATCGGCATGCCCATCAACGTGGTTTGGTCTTGCCCAATCATTTCTTCAAATAAGCTGATGCCCAAACTTTCGCATTTGAAACTTCCAGCACACTGTAAAGGTTGTTCAAGTGCGACATAACGCTGAATTTCTTCCAGATTCAAATGCCTAAATTTGACCTTATAATGTTCAACAATGGTTTCTTCAAACCCAGATGAAGCGTGTTGAACACTTAATGCCGTACTGAAATAAACAATTTTTCCTGAATTTGCTTGAAGTTGTTTGATTGCTTTTTCAGGAGATAAAGGTTTTCCAATAAATATGTCAGGTGCGCCTTCACGCCAAGCCACCTGATCAGAACCGATAACGATCGCATCTGGATCTTTCTCAGCAAAATATTTTGCTTTTTCATATGCGAGTCGATAGGCAAGATCATCGGCATGGCTTTCCCCACGCGGAGTCTCATCGATATCGGGTGATATTTGTTCAAAATCGATATGTAATCGATTAAGTAGTTCCTTACGTGTTTGACTGCCAGAAGCTAAAATAATTCTTGCTGACGTTGAAGCAACATGATGATTCATTACACTGAGAATTCCATTAAAATGTCGATCGGGACATAAGCAAGTACTGATTGATGACAAGCCTGAAGTTTTAAATTCGGTGCCATATCATTCTGATAAGCTTCAACCCAGCGCGTCACACAAATACACCAGAAATCACCAGGCTTTAAACCGGGAAAACCAACTTCGGGTAGTGGTGTTGTCAAATCATTCCCAATTCGTTGCGAGAAACTTAAGAATTCAGACGTCATTTCGGCACAGACTGTATGTTGACCTAAATCAGAGGGTGCAGTGTGGCAAAAACCATTTCTGAAATATCCTGTAATAGGATCAAAACAACAACTGGCGAGCGGTTCGCCGAAAACATTTAAACGATTAATACTTGGATCTGGATGGATAGACATAGCAACACTTTGTGGTTCGACTCCATCTATCATAATCAAATCTAAAGATTTCTACAGCTTTTCTGAAATTTTACTCACCTTTTTTAGCATAATCATTTAGAATCTATGCGGTTTTGATATCTATAAAGTGAGCTATACATGAACTTTCAGCGTATGACTGACCTCGATTTAGCAGGTAAACGTGTTCTGATCCGTGAAGACTTAAACGTTCCTGTTAAAAATGGTGTGATTACGAGTGATGCACGTTTACGCGCTGCATTACCAACAATTAAAGCCGCTCTTGAAAAAGGCGCAGCAGTAATGGTTTATTCTCACCTTGGTCGTCCAGTTGAAGGTGAGCCTAAAGCTGAACAATCACTTGCACCTGTTGCTGCCTACTTAACTGAAGCATTGGGTCAAGAAGTTAAATTACTCACTGAATATTTGGATGGTGTTGAAGTTGCGCCAGGCCAAGTTGTGTTACTTGAAAACTGTCGCTTTAACACAGGCGAAAAGAAAAATAATCCAGAGTTAGCAGCAAAATATGCAGCACTTTGTGATGTGTTTGTTATGGATGCATTTGGTACTGCACATCGTGCAGAAGCATCGACAGAAGGTGTGGCTCGTCTTGCTAAAGTTGCAGCAGCAGGTCCATTACTTGCCGCTGAATTAGACGCACTCGGTCGTGCGCTTCAGACGCCTGAAAAACCAATGGTTGCTATTGTAGCGGGTTCAAAAGTATCGACTAAACTAGATGTTTTAACATCGTTATCAGATATTTGTGATCAGCTCATTGTCGGTGGTGGTATAGCGAATACATTCTTAGCAGCTGCGGGCTATAACGTTGGTAAATCACTTTGTGAAAATGACTTAATCGATACAGCTAAAGCAATTGCTGCGAAAGTATCGGTTCCATTGCCAACAGATGTTGTTGTTGCTGACGCATCAGAAATTAACTTTGATGACTTCCTTGGCTCATTAGCGGCAGCAAAAGCCGTAGTGAAAAAAGTTGAAGATGTTGCTGACAATGACATGATTCTTGATGTTGGTCCAGAAACAGCTCAAGCATTTGCTGAAATTTTAAAAACTTCAAAAACAATTCTTTGGAATGGTCCAGTAGGCGTATTTGAGGTTGATCAATTTGGTGAGGGCACGAAAGCGCTATCTTTAGCGATTGCAGAATCTGAAGGTTTCTCTATCGCCGGTGGTGGTGATACTTTAGCTGCGATTGATAAGTATGAAGTTGCTGACAAAATTGGTTATATCTCAACTGGTGGTGGTGCTTTCCTTGAATTTGTAGAAGGCAAGACATTACCAGCAGTCGCTGTTCTACTTGAACGCGCTTAATTGGATTTAAGAAAAAAGACCTTCTAAGAAGGTCTTTTTTTTTGACTAATTTTCGTCATGAAAATGAAATAATTTTGAAATATTATGATCATAATCTGATTTATCATGCGGAATAACATCATGAAATTACAATTATGCGTAATTGCACTATTGGCTGCTACTCTTGCTATGACGGCTTGTTCTAAACAAGAAAGTGCACCAGCTGCAGATCAAACATCAACATCAGAAGTTGCTGTTGAAGCATCAGATATTAGTGCTGAACAACAAGCGGCTATCGATGCTATTGATCAGCCATTACAAGATGAAAATAATACTGATGTTCCTGAAGAAGTTGCAAATGCACCTGCTGATCAAGCAACGGCGGAGTGATTTTCTACTTCAATAAGTATTAAATTGAAAATCTCCCTGCAATTGCAGGGATTTTTTATGAAATACTGTCAATTGTTGCTGAATTGAAACACAGGTCAGGTTAGAATATGGAGCATTACCTGGGAGGAAATTATGGCTCTTATTTCAATGCGCCAGCTCTTGGATCACGCCGCAGAACATAGTTACGGCGTACCAGCGTTTAACGTAAACAACTTAGAACAAATGCGCGCGATTATGTTAGCCGCAGATGAAACAAATTCACCTGTTATTGTTCAAGCATCTGCTGGTGCTCGTAAATATGCTGGTGCTCCATTCTTACGCCATCTTATTTTGGCTGCAATCGAAGAATGGCCACACATTCCAGTTGTGATGCACCAAGACCATGGTACTGATCCTGACGTTTGCCAACGCTCAATCCAATTGGGCTTTTCATCTGTAATGATGGATGGTTCATTAGGTGCAGATGGTAAAACACCAACAACTTATGATTACAACGTAGATGTAACTCGTCGTGTTGTTCAAATGGCACATGCGTGTGGTGTATCTGTAGAAGGTGAGATTGGTTGCCTAGGTAGCCTTGAAACTGGTTTGGCTGGTGAAGAGGATGGTGTTGGCGCTGAAGGCGTTCTAGATCATTCACAACTCCTTACTTCGGTTGAGGAAGCGACTCAATTTGTCGCTGATACTAACGTTGATGCGTTAGCAATTGCGGTTGGTACTTCACACGGCGCTTATAAATTTACGCGTCCACCTACAGGTGATATTTTAGCGATCGATCGTATTAAAGAGATCCACGCTGCACTTCCAAATACTCATCTTGTAATGCATGGTTCAAGTTCAGTTCCACAAGAATGGTTAGCGATTATTAACCAATACGGTGGTGACATCAAAGAAACTTATGGTGTTCCTGTTGAGCAGTTGGTTGAAGCAATTAAACACGGTGTACGTAAAATCAATATCGACACTGACTTACGTTTAGCTTCAACAGGTGCTATGCGTCGTATGATGGCTGAAAAACCAAGCGAATTTGATCCACGTAAATTCTTTGCTCAAACTGTTGAAGCAATGAAGCAAATCTGTGTAGATCGTTATACTGCATTTGGTACAGCAGGTCATGCTGACAAGATTCGCCCTATTTCTTTAGAGAAAATGGTAGATCGTTATAAATAATTAATAAAATTATTTATAATTTTAAAAGCCCACAGTGATTGTGGGCTTTTTCTTGAATAAAAAAACAAGAGCAAATTATGGAACTTATTTTTTCAGCAGCTTTGTGCAGCGTACTAGTATCGATTATATTGAAGTTTAGTAAGTCTCGTGGATTTGATGTCATGCAAATGATTGCATGGAATTATGCTATCGCCACGATACTCTGTTTTTTTTGGTTTGAGCCAGATCTCTACCAAATATCATTAACCTCCACACCTTGGTGGCTTATTGGATTGTTGGGAATAGCTTTACCCTCAATATTCTTGCTGCTTTCCAAATCACTTGATCAAGCTGGAATTATCAGAACTGAAATCGCGCAAAGATTATCCGTTGTTCTTTCATTGTTGGCAGCCTATTTTCTTTTCCAAGAAAAATTTAGCACCCTGAAATTGATTGGTATTGCATTGGGTTTGGGTGCAATTGTTTTGATCATTTTCTCTAAAACATCAACACCAACATTGCAAACAAAAAAAGCAGGAATGTATTTGCTTGCAGTTTGGCTTGGCTATGCGCTCGTAGATGTCCTGTTAAAATACAGTACAAGTCTAGGGTTAAAATTTGCAGTCAGTTTAAACTTGATGTTTGTGTTTGCTTTCATTATTTCCATGGGATATTTGTCCCTGCGTCAAACATCATGGACATTGCAAAATTTTCTTGCCGGCCTAAGTTTAGGTGTATTGAATTTTGCCAATATTGCACTTTATGTGAAAGCACATATGTTGTTAAAGGATTCACCCGCAATCGTATTCGCTGGCATGAATATTTTGGTCGTAGTGTTAGGTGTGATTGCAGGTATATTAGTTTTTAAAGAAAAAATAACCCTAAAAAACAGCTTAGGTATTCTGTTAGCGCTCACAGGAGTGTTGTGTTTAGCATTCGCAATTTAACTGTGAACTTGCATACATTCTGTTTAATCATATAGTCGATAGATTCCACTAAAGCGCTCACAGCCTGTTTGCTCAGTTGAGACAATCAGTAATGATTTTTGGTATTTAAGTTTGTACTGACAATCATGCTCATTATCAATAATTTCGTGTTTGCTTTGAGTGGTTGTATAAGCCAATAATGGGATGGTCTGGGTTTCTATGCGATTGTTAGGGCTACGATAAGCAATACCTTCAATTTTAACGCGATCCTTGCTTAATTGATGAATTTTAAGGTGTACAGGTTGCGCTGCAATTTTACCTTGTTCAAACTTAATGTAATGTTGAGTGAGCGTTTGATTCATCGACATGTAAAAGTTTAAATCATCAATGCGTTGATTGATTTGTGATGACACACAATTTTTATTTTTACACTGCTGCAGTCGATTCAGCCAAAGCTGTTGTGTATCTTGAATTAATCGAGTTGGTGCATCAGTAACTAAGTAGGATGTTAAAAAGCGTTCATTCAATTCATCTCTCAGAGATGAAAAATCAGCAGCACAAATCATGGAATTTTTAGAACTTGATTGAGGCTTATCGCATTGAATAAGTTGTGCCTGTGCGACAGAAACACTGCTTAATCCAATGAAAAAGATAGAAATTAAAGGTTTCATCCAACTTGATACGCTTTTTGACAACATCATCGCTTATACTTTCAAATGTTTGCGCATCTACTATAGCGAACAAGAATCAAAGAATACAAGATTTCATTTTCAAAAACTGTGTAAAGGAGTTCAATGTGAGCTTAGCTATTCGTATAGGTCAAGGTATTGATGTTCATGCTTTTGAGGAAGGCGATTATGTCACATTGGCTGGTATTCGTATTCCGCATACACATGGTTTGAAAGCACACTCTGATGGAGATGTAGTTTTACATGCACTTTGTGATGCATTGTTGGGTGCTTTAGCGCTCGGTGATATTGGACAGCACTTTCCAGATACTGATGAACAGTTCAAAGGCGCGGACAGTAAGGTTTTATTAAAGCATGTTTATCAGTTGATATTGGATCGTGGTTATCAACTGAATAATGCGGATATTACAGTGGCTTGTGAGCGTCCAAAATTAGCGAAACATAATTTAGATATGCGTCAAAGTATTGCAGATGTACTTGATGTGGATATCAATCAGATTAGTATTAAAGCCACTACCACTGAAAAATTAGGATTTACTGGTCGTCAGGAAGGAATTCTGTCTACAGCGACCGTATTAATTAGTCATCAATAAACAATTTTGATCATTCAAAGTTTTGCGCTTTCATCAAAGAGGCTTGCAGTTCTTGAGTGGCTTTACGTCCTTGCAACTGTAAGCCGACCGCGTGCATTAACCCAGTCCAAGTGTTGTTGGGTTCCCATACTTGGTGTAATAGCTCATGTGCTGAAGGTAAATCCATATTCATATAATGTAGTCGGTACAGATAGATTAATGAACTACATTGATGATTTTCGGTGCAATGTATCCAGACCATTTTCTCTTTAACGAGATGGTCGATCAGATCGAGCACAAATAAACATTGATCGTCATGTGGAAATTCTGGATCAATAGGGACTTGGATGTAGTTAAGACCAATTTCAGCACTTAAGCGATCCTCATGATTTAAGTTCGGTGTAGCATCATTAAAAGCGAGATTAATGATAGTATCGATACCATAAGCTTTAATCGATTTAAGTTGTTCTTCGTCTGGCTGACCTGAGCTAAACAAATGCTCATGAACAAATTGAAAATGGGGGATTGAGCTAAGTTCTTTTTCGAGTTGATCCATGATTTAACCTTATAAAAAAACGCCATCGTGTGATGGCGTTTTATCTGATTAACGTTGTGGTAGAACGTCTTTCAAAGCTGCATCCATTTCCAACAAAACTTTTTCAGTTGTTTCCCAATCGATGCATCCATCTGTAACAGACTTACCATACTCTAAATCGCAAAGATTTGCAGGAATATCTTGGCGGCCACCTTTTAAATGACTTTCAACCATAATACCTACGATCGATTTATTGCCATCTAAAATTTGTTCAGTGATATTTTTTAGAACCAATGGCTGAAGGTATGGGTCTTTATTAGAATTGGCATGACTCGCATCAATCATGATCTTGTTGCTTACTTTTGCTTTCGCTAATGCATTTTCAGCTTCTGCTACAGAGCCAGCATCATAATTTGGTTTGCCATTACCACCACGTAACACGACATGGGCATATTGGTTACCTTTAGTACGAATCACCGAAACTTGACCTTGGTCATTTAAGCCAAGGAAACTATGGCCATGTTTTACAGATTGCATCGCATTGGTCGCAACAGTGAGACCGCCATCCGTACCATTTTTAAAGCCGACTGGAGATGATAAACCTGAAGACATCTCGCGGTGTGTTTGGCTCTCTGTTGTACGTGCACCGATTGCTGACCAAGAAATTAAGTCTTGGTAGTACTGTGGAGAGTTTGGATCAAGCGCTTCAGTTGCGCATGGCAGACCTTTCTCATTGAGTTCAAGCAACAATTTACGGCCTAAACGTAAACCTTTTTCAATATTGAAAGAGTCATTCATGTCAGGGTCATTAATTAAGCCTTTCCAACCCACTGTTGTACGAGGCTTCTCGAAATACACGCGCATGATGATATAAAGCGTGTCTTTCACTTTTTCGCTTAAAACTTTTAAACGATCAGCATAATCATGAGCTGCTGCAGGATCGTGAATAGAGCATGGTCCAATGACTACGAATAAACGTTTGTCGTTGCCATCTAAGATATTACGTACAGTTTCACGACCTTTTAGGACTGTTTGGTATGCATTATCAGTTAACGGTAATTCTGTTTTTAATTCAGCAGGAGTAACAAGAGGCTGAATGCTTTGTACATTCACGTCATCAATGTCGTTTTGGGTGATAGAATTTGACTGTAAAGTATTCATTGCCGTCACTGGTTCGTTTTTACAAGAAAATGTTCAATCTATTGAATATAGCATGATTCAGTAGATCATTTGTTATCAAAAAGTTGAATGGATTTAATAAAAAAAAGTAATGAAATTGTCTTTTTGGTATTAATCAGAGTTTCTACTTGTATTGTATAGAATGATTTAATTTTTGAAAATTATTAAATTTAATAAATCATTTAATTTCACCTCAGTGAAATATACAGCTTCACTGAGGTTATAGTTTGAACATGATATTAAATTAAGACTGGGCTTGAGTTGAGGATTCAATAACTGCCTCAGGTGCGGTCACAGGTTTTGCTTTGACTGGATTAAGCATGAAGTTAACACCAATGGCAAATAAGGTGATACCCAGTACCTTGCGAATAATTTTTTCTGGTAAATGGGAGCTCACCAACGTACCAACGATGATTGCAGGAATCGATCCGACTAAAAGCCACATTAATAAATTGAAATCAACATTTCCTGAATTCATATGCCCCATACCTGCCACGAGCGTCAGTAAAACTGCATGGACAACATCAGAACCAATAATTCTAATCATAGGTAAATTAGGGAACATGATGATCAGCGCCATAATGCCGAATGCACCCGCGCCAACTGAAGATAAGGTCACAAAAATACCCAATACAATACCCATTAAAGCTATATATAAACGCTTCTGCTTTAATTTTTCTCGAGTTAATTCAACTTCCTCTTCAGTAACTTCTTTGGAAAATTTCTTGAAGAATTTTTCTACCTGGGTACGGAATACAATTGAAATACCAGTAATGGTCAGCATAAAGCCTAAGACCATCGTGAGAATGGCTTTGTAATGTGTAGATTGACTCAAATAGTTGTCTAAAACCCAAGTTGTGGCTAAAGAGGCTGGAATACTTCCGATCGCAAGCCAAATGACGATGGGCCAAACAATATTAAGCTTTTTTGCATGTACAAAAGAGCCGCAAAACTTAGAAATCGCGGCATAAAGTAGATCTGTACCAATTGCAATATGTGGTTCAATTTTAAATAAACCAATTAAGATAGGAGTCATAAGTGAGCCGCCACCTACGCCAGTAACCCCTACACAGAATCCAACTAGAACACCTGCTAAAATATATTCAATAGAACCGTACATCGTTTATGCTACTTATCAGAAAACCGGCATATCTTATGATTTTTGAATATAAGCTGTTGTCTTGATTATTCATTTACTTATTCAAAAATAAGATAAAGCATTGCTAAGTTAAGATATTTCAAGAACTCAATCTGTTATGAGCTGCTTATGTTAAGATACTTGTAGAGCATGAGAGAGGATATTCATTTGCAAAATCGAAAACTTAGAATTGGCATTGTGGTTGGTGAAGTTTCAGGTGATACCTTAGGCGCCAAATTAATACGTCGTTTTCGAGAGCAGGGAATTGATGCTGAATTTGAAGGAATTGGCGGTCCTCAAATGATTGCAGAGGGTTTTAAAAGCTATTATGCGATGGATATTCTATCGGTGATGGGAATTGTTGAAGTATTAAAAGATATTAAAAAACTTTTTGCGGTTCGAGATGGCTTGGTTGATCAATGGACTAAACAACCTGTTGATATTTTTATAGGGATTGACGCACCAGATTTTAACTTACGCTTAGCAAAAAAAATAAAGCAAAAATCGTTGCCAATTAAGACTGTTCAATATGTGAGTCCTTCAGTTTGGGCATGGCGTCAAGGTCGTGTTCATGGGATTAAAGCCTCAATTGACTTGGTGCTTTGCCTATTCCCATTCGAAAAAACTTTTTATGATCGATTTAATGTGCCAGCGGTATTTGTTGGACATCCTCTCGCTAATCAATTACCGCTGGAAAATCCTATACTCGATGCAAAGCAGGCGCTTGGTTTAAATCCTGCACAAAAACATATCGCATTACTGCCTGGAAGTCGTCGTGGTGAAGTTGATAAGTTAGGGCCGCTTGTATTAGATGCAGCGAAGATTGTCCATCAAAAATATCCTGAGTATCAATTTTTAATTCCAGCCATCAATGAGGCTCGTAAACAACAAATTGAGCAGATCTTAATAGGTTACCCAGATAGGCTCAGAGATAATATCAAGTTAATGGAAAATATTGATGCGGAATCTAAAATAGGTCGGATGGTCATGGATGCCAGTGATATTGTGGCGTTGGCATCGGGTACTGCAACACTTGAGGCGATGTTATTGCATCGTCCCATGGTGACTTTTTATAAATTAAATAGTTTGACCTACTGGATTGCGAAACTTTTAGTGAAAATTCCTTATTATTCTTTACCTAATATTATTGCAGGTAAAAAAGTAATTCAGGAGTTAATCCAGAATGATGCAACTCCAGAAAACTTAGCACATGAGATTGAGTTGTTGATGAATATCGAAAACTCAAAAATACAATCTATGCAATTGTTGACGATGCACAAGCAACTATTGTCGGATCAAAATGAAGATCCAGTGCACGCAATTCTATCTATCCTTTAAAAAAAAGCCTCATATTGAGGCTTTATTGATTTAGCATTATGAATCAGCACGAATTTTTAATTCATAACCCGTATATTTGCGTATATTGATTACACCTGTGTCCATAATCAGATATTGTCCTTTGATACCGTGCAGTTTTCCACGTATGACTGGCGTTTTGTCTAAGTTATGCGATTTAATTTTTTCAGGATATTGATCGACAGGATAAATGAATTCACGAGGAAGTTCGTTTTCTAAAATTTCTACATTTTCATTGAAATCTAGGCTCATGCTGAACTCATCTCGAATAGTTTCAATTTGAGGTTCAAACTCCGTGAGCAATTCATCTCTGATCTCTAACAAATTTACCTTTTCCGCTTCACCTTTCAGCAATTTTCTCCAGTCTGTTTTATCAGCGACTTGCGTACCAAACATGACTTCAAGTTGTCCTGATAACCGACGAGAGCCCACTTTCATAATAGGTAAAGCTTGGGTAGCCCCTTGATCTAGCCAACGTGTTGGCATTTGACCTAAACGGGTAATGCCAACCTTTAATGCACTTGAATTGGCAAGATAGACAATATGGGGTTGAAAGCATACTTCTTGAGCAAAGCTTTCTTCACGACAAGTCCCTAAATGGTAATGGCATGTTTCTGGCTTCATAATACACATATCACAGGCTGCTTTCGTTTTCATGCATTTAAAGCAGTGACCTTGGGAGTATGATTTTGGTGTTTTATTCCCACAGGAAACACAGTAAATTTTGCCGGTCCATTCAATTTCAATTTCTTGACCTAAGTTGAACGGGAGATTGATTTCTGAACGATCTAAAATAAATTTATATTCAACATTTGCCTGTTGTGTTTGTTGTTCAGTTACACTTAGGTTGGTTAAACCAGCGTGCATTTTATGACAAATGCCCTGTAATTCCATGCTTTAATCTCACTCAAATAAGGTGCAGCTCATGGCTGAGAAAAATGTCATCACGTCAATGCTAGACGATTTATCTAAAGAACAGCCAATTCAAACTGCCGTATGTCTTGGTCAGGATCTCAGCCAAGACTATGCTCAAACAATCCAATGGAATCATTTTAACGTAACTGAATTTTTAATGCTTCCTTTTCAGCAACGCTATGATCTAGGTGTTGTGATTTTAAATAATGAACAGATGGATACACTATCAACCCATCATAAATCACAAATGCTGGTAAAACTGCGTGATTTAATGGCAAAAAGAATCGTCGTGTTGAGTCATATTGCAGATGAACAATTATTAAGAAGTCTGGGATTCACGCAGCTCATTGAGCAAAAAAATACAGAGCAAGATTTCGCCTTATGGCAATTCAATATTTTGAATTATAAGCATGTGCCAGATTGGTTTAATTCTAAGTTTTGGGCTAATCCAGAAAATTGGAATAAGTTTCGATGGTAATGGCAAACTTTGAGTTTATCAAAACACAACAATTTCAATGTACAAAGCCATGTTTTTAACGATATGCTGATCAATGAAAATAAGAATGTAAAGGTGTCTTGATGACAAATTTAAGTAATATCGTTGAAGTTTTAGCGAAACAGGCTTTAGGCGGTAATCCACAATCTAATCAATCGGGATTGGGTGGTGTACTTGGTTCGGTACTCGGGAGTTTAACGGGACAAAATAATCAGACCAATCAAAACCAACAACAAGGTGGATTGGGAGGGATTTTGGGATCTGTACTTGGTGGTTTATCGGGTAGTCAATCTGGTGGTGTAGGCAAATCATCAGGTCTAAACGCTCAAACCTTATTAATCGCAGTAGTTCCTTTAATTCTCAATTGGATTCAAAAAAATGGCCGTTTGCAAGGTGCACTTGATCAACTGAAAGGTCAGGGTCTGACGAGTCAAGTGGATGATTGGGTTTCAACTGGTCCTGGCGAAAATGCCAATGTCAGCACGCAACAGGTTCAAAATTTATTTGATCAGCAAGATGTAGAGCAAGTTGCACAAGAAGCGCAAGTTCCTAAACAGGATGTATACAGTGCGATTTCTTCAGTCTTACCACAAATTATTGATTCGCTTACACCTCAAGCAAATAAGACCGATCCACAAGAAGCGAATTCAGATATACAAAATGTGTTGAATCTTGTATCAGGATTTTTAAAGAAATAAAGTGAAATTAATTTGAGTTAAAAGCCGGATGTGACATACATTCGGCTTTTTTTATGCAATCGATCAAAGGATGTATGTGGAATAAAATTTAAACGATTGATATATTTCATAAAGAAGCATAGGACATGCTGAATAAAACAAAAATCATTGAGGGAGAAATTCATGATCCGTAAGGAGCATTTAATCACTGCTTCGTTGTCCTCGATTAAGGCAACCTATCAACAACTTTCATCCGCGCCACTTGCCATGAGACAAGGAGAATATAAGGCTCAGTTTATTGGTCCTTGGTGGTTAAGAGTGTCTGCAGCACCGAGTTTATTTTTAAGTGGATTGGGGGGATGGTTTGGGAAAAAATTCATCAATCAAAATTTAGTCACTAATATTTTACTCAATCGCGGGCAGAGAAGTGAAAAGCTTCAAATGGAGTGTCTAGAAGAGGCGTCTTTGATTGATGGAAAACAAACGATCGCCTTGTATTATGGCAAGACAGCACCAATTCCATGGCGTTGGGTGGTTGATGAGTTAAGACAGCTTGATGAACATACGATGTTATGTATGACTATCATTAATCTTCCTTTTTTAAAGCATTTTTCATTTCCATTTATTCTAAGTCGTGATGTATGAAATCAAAATTTGAATATGATGTCATTATTGTAGGTTCAGGCTTTGGTGGAAGTGTAGCTGCGCTAAGATTGTCTGAGCTTGGATTGAAAGTAGCTGTGCTAGAGCAGGGAAGAAGGCTCACTGAAGATGATTTACATCGAGCAAGTCGGAGTTCTAAATACTTAAATTGGGCACCGACGTTAGGGATGAAGGGTTTTCTTGCACAAGACGTATTCCAACATATGGGTGTGGTTCGAGGGGTTGCCGTTGGTGGTGGCAGTGTTGTTTATGCTGCTGTGTTGTTAAAACCAGGTCAAAAGTTTTATCGTGATCCAACTTGGAGTCATTTGTCAGAAGACTGGGAGAGGGAATTACAACCGCACTATCAGATGGCTCAGTCCATGCTAGGTGTAAGTTCAAATCCATATAAAGATCAGCAAGATGAGTGGTTAAAACAAACAGCAGAAAAAATGGGTTCTGGAGATAGTTTTGACACTGTACCACAGGGAATTTACTTTGGTGATCCTCATCAATGGGTGAGTGATCCACTTTTGAATGGTCAAGGTCCCGAACGAATAGGCTGTAATCAGTGCGGAAATTGTATAACGGGGTGTGCGCAGGGTGCGAAGAATAGTTTGGATAAAAACTATTTATATCTTGCAGAAAACAATGGAGTTGAGATTCTTCCAGAAACCAAAGTAACTCATCTTTCACATGTTGATGGAAAATATATCATTCATACATATCAGTCATTTAACTCCAAAGAAAAACAAGATTACTTTGCGAAACAGGTCATTCTATCCGCAGGTGTTATAGGAACTGTTGAAATTTTGTTTGCTTCAAGAGATGTGTATAAAACCTTACCGAATATTTCTGGTCAGTTAGGTGAACATATTCGAACCAATAGTGAGGCGATTGTTGCAATCTCTAATAATGATAAAACAATAGATTTAACGAGAGGGACGACCATTTCCAGTCATTTTCATGCAGATGACAAAACACATATTACTCAGAATCGATTTCCAGCAAGTTATGAGTTTATGAAGTTTTATATGGGACCACTGGTCAATGGCGATCAACCTGTAAAACGTGCACTCCATGTTTTAAAGCATTTTTTTCTGCACCCCTTTGTTTCAACTCGATCATGGCGTTCTAAAAACTGGCATAAACGTGTCACTGTATTAACCGTCATGCAACAGGCAGACAATCAAATACGATTTGTATATGGACGTACTGCACTCAGAGGTTTTAGGCGTTTTTTGAAAACGCAGGTTTCAGTTGGAGAAAGAGCGCCGTCTTTTATACCGTTAGCAAATGAAGCTGCGGAAAAATTTGCTGAAGTAAGTGGTGGTCAAGCACAGAATAATATATTGGAAAGTATGGGGCACTTATCTGTTACAGCGCATATATTGGGTGGTGCAGTTATGGCTGAAGATTCCTCTAAAGGTGTGATTGACTCTAATCATCAGGTTTTTGGCTATCAAGGCTTATATGTGGTTGATGGAAGTGCGATTCCTGTGAATGTTGGTGTTAATCCGAGTTTGACCATTACGGCATTAGCTGAGCGATTTGCGGAAAAATATAAAATCAGTCATTTCGATAAAGTGTTATGAATCCACCATCATAATGTCATATCTTCGTTGAATACTCTTGGTTTAAAAAAGGAGTATTCAAATGAAGAACAAGAAAAAAATAACAGCTCTTCTCTTAACGACATCGTTATTGCTAAGTAGTTGTGGTGGAGATGACCAAAAATCTAATCCTAATATTACACAACCCTCAGAGTTAAAAATTCTTCATATTAATGACCATCACTCCCATTTAGATGGTGAAGAGCTTAGCTTTAATTTCGATTTAGGTCATGGTGAAGAACCACTAGTCGTTTCACGTGGTGGATTTTCTCGTGTAGCAACATTTATGAATCTAATGGCAGAAAATCATCAGAATGTAGTGAAAATTCATGCTGGTGATGCGATAACAGGAGATTTGTATTACAACCTCTCAAATGGAAAAGCTGATGCTGAAATGATGAATACAGTGTGTTTTGATACTTTCACCTTGGGAAATCATGAATTTGATGCAAAAGATCGAGGCTTAAAAGATTTTATTGGTTTTTTAGACGAAGGACAGTGTAAAGAGCGAACAGAGATTCTTTCTGCAAATGTTGAATTTGGGGTGAGTTCACCTTTATATCAGACAGATCGGATTCAAAAATCTATTGTTCTTGAGCGGGATGGGGAAAAATATGGGGTTGTGGGGCTCACCATTGCATCAAAAACTAAAAACTCCTCTCAACCAAATCAAGACACATTATTCCGAGATGAAATTACAGTAGCTCAAAATGAGATTAATCAACTCAAAAAACAGGGAATTAAAAAAATTATTTTACAAACACATGTAGGCTATGAACTTGATCAAAAATTAGCACAAGAACTTACGGATGTGGATGTGATAATTGGAGGCGACTCTCACACAATGTTTGGACCTCATATATTAGAAAAGTATGGTATGTCTCCTGTCGCTACCTACCCATTACAATTGAAAAATAAAAATGGCGAATCTGTTTGTGTTGCTCAAGCATGGCAATACAGTTATGTGGTTGGTGAACTTAACGTAAAATTTAATGCAGATGGTGCGGTTCAAAGTTGTGTGGGTAAACCGCATGTGTTAATTGGCGATGATTTTAAACGTAAGCAAAATAATGAAAGAGTCAGTGATCAAGAAAAAAATATATAGAACATCAATTCGAAAAAGAACGAGCTCCTTTTTCTATTATTAAAGAAGATCAAAATATTTTGAGTGTCTTAGAGCCCTATAAGCAATCTAAAAAATTATTTGCAGTCAAAGTTGTTGGGCAGGCAGTTGATAATTTATGTTCAAGACGTGTGCCGGGAACTCAATTTGATCGCTCACGATCATCTTTAGGTGATGTGTGTAATTTAAATGCGCATGTCGATGCCCATGGTGGTGATATTCAACAAATGGTTGCCGAAGCATTTCTTAAACAAGGCAAAGAATATTTTAATGCTGATATTTCATTTCAAAATGCAGGTGGAGTAAGAGTTGATTTGGCGAAAGGAAATATCACTGTAGCAGATATCTACCAAGTCTTACCTTTCAAAAATACGCTCGTTCAATTGAATATGACTGGTCAAGAAATTAAAGATACGCTTGAAGATGCCATTTCTGGCGTGATTGAACAAAAAAATACTGGAAGTTATCCGTATACGGCTGGATTAACTTGGCAAGTTGATATGACGCAGCCTATTGGAAAGCGTATTACAAATATTCAAGTCAGAAATGGGTCTGACCAGCTTGTGCCATTAGATTTAAATCAGTTATATAAAATTGTAACCATCAATTTTTTAGCTGATGGTGCTGATTACTATCATACATTGAAAAAAATTACAGGTGAGCGTCGAATAGAAGTTGGATTGGACTATGCAGAAGCATTCTTAAATTACTTAAATTCAATAGATGGTGATCAAGAAATGAAAACAATTCGAAAATTATCTACTTCATATTATAGTACTCAAAAATACATAGAATAAGATTTAGAGCTTTATGATCTAAAAAAACCCAATCTAATTGAGGTTTTTTAATTTAATTAATCGTTTTTGTGTATTTTTTTGTGTTAAAAACATAAATTTGCTTAAAAAATAATCATGCATGAGTTTTTGTTGAAATAAGGGGTTGCAAGGGAGGAAAAAATCTATAGAATGCACCCCATACCGACGAGATACACGGAAACGAGCGAAGCAGGTTGCTGAGTTGTTAAGTGTTTCGAGTCCAGCTTCTAGCATTGACGAGATGTTAGAAAGATCATTAAGAGATTATGAAGAACAACTTGTGTGGATTTTTACTGGTTGCTTGATCGATATATATTATCATTGATGATTGGTAGAAATT